>CAYSZH010000015.1:33708-49523 GCA_964435305.1 uncultured Granulosicoccaceae bacterium | reverse complement strand
GCAAAAATACCCGCCGCACCGGCATCCTGATCTGGAAGGTAATAAAACGGATGCCCTTTGCGTATCAATTTAAGCAGGTTTCGCAACGGTTCGCGCCGTTCCACCAACAGCCCCCCAAAGCGCCCGCGCTTATGCTTGACGTAATCGTTAAGCAAGGGTTTACGGGTATGTTTATACATCGTGATCATCGGGCGTTCTAGCGAGAGCACCAGCCCTGCCATTTCCAGGGCGGCAGCATGTGGAGCTAGAAAAATCACATTGTGCCCCTGCTCAAGTGCGTGATCGTAGTGTTCCCTGCCCTCAATAGTAACCAGACGTTTAAGCCGTGCTGGTGATGCCCACCAATTCACACCGATAGAGATGGCGGTAAAGGCAATTAGCTGAAAACAATGCCGAGCAATTGATCGATGCTCTTTATCCTGTTTTTCTGGAAAACTAAGGCGCAAATTTACCAGCGTAATGTGACGCCGTGATCGGAGTAACACATACATCAGGTTCCCAAGCGCCTGCGCTAGAAACCATATGATTGGCAAGGGAAGCAGCGATACCAACCGTAGCAAGCCAAAGCCAAACCATGTCAGCCAATACTTGGGGTGTAGGAAATCAGAAGCTGGAAACATGCAACCGCGCGAGAGAATGGTATTGCTGGTAGTTAACTATCACCCGCATAGTATAACGATGTCTAACGCCCACCACTAATATCAATAAAACTACCGGTAACATAAGATGCTTGATCGGATAGTAACCACATGATACCGCTTGCGACTTCATCCGGCTCACCGCCACGCTGCATAGGAATATTTGTTCGTACCCGATTTATGCGATCAGGCTCTCCACCCAAGGCATGAATCTGCGTGTGTATGACCCCGGGGCGAATGCCGTTAACACGTATATTTTCCTGCGCCACTTCAGCAGCCAAGCCAATTGTCATTGTATCGACAGCGCCTTTTGAGGCTGCGTAGTCAATATACTCTCCTGGTGAGCCCAGCCTTGCCGCAACTGAGGAGACATTCACAATCGCTCCACCAGAACCGCCGTGCCGTGTGGACATGCGTTTTACTGCTTCCTTACAGCATAAAAAATAATTGATGACATTGGTGGCAAAAATTCTTTCTAACCGTGCAGCATCCATGTCTTCGAGCCGCATTTGCTTTTCCAGAACACCCGCATTATTGACCACAGCATCGACCCGGCCAAAAGCACTGTCAATCTCCCCAAAGAGCGAGAGCACGTCGGATTCCTTCGATAAGTCCGCCTGCAAGGCGATAGCCTCAGCGCTCATTTCATGCAATTCGCTTAGCAGTTGCTGTGCGGCATCAGTTGCGCGATGATAGTGCATCACAATCTGGTACCCGGCTAGCGCCGCTTGCTTACAGGTAGCCGCCCCTATTCCGCCGCTGGCTCCAGTAACCAGTATGATTCGTTTATCCATAAGACAACACTCTGTCCAAAAAATATAATGACTAATCCTACAGACATACAACCCGAGATTCGAACTTTCCTGGAATCTACCCCGGTTTCGTTCAAAGTGATGGAATGTGACCCAGAACTTGCAGACACTGCAGCATTTTGTCAGCACTACGGAGTTGCGCCGGAGCAATCGGCTAACGCCATACTGGTCAAGGCAAAATCGGAAGTACCCACTTACGTTTTATGTGTATTGCTAGCGATTCATAGGCTGGATGTAAACAAGGCGGTTAAGAAAAAACTCGGTGTAAAACGTACATCGTTTGCCTCGGCTGATGAAACACGCGCGCTTACGGGAATGGAGATAGGTGGCGTCACGCCCTTGGCGTTACCTGATATTCCTGTTTGGGTGGATAGCCATGTAATGGACTGTAGCGAAATTGTACTCGGTGGTGGAAATCGATCATCAAAGCTGTTACTTAGCCCAGAAATTTTTCATCACGCACCCAATGCTGAAGTGATTGAGGGCTTAGTTAAAGCCGAGTAAAGCCATTTATTGATACTTTCAAAGGAGAAAAATCACTATATTGTTGATTTACATACGATAAATATTTTTTCATGCTGATGTAGATTTTGGGTTGCCTGCTTCGTCTTATAGATAGAGGCGCAAAACAGTGCACTCTAAAACAATCAGCTTTGTGCATGCACAAGGTAAAAACCAACGGTCAATTAAGGAGATTCAAATGCAATTCTTGTGTTTAATTTATTCAACGGAAAACGCCGGCCCACAACCAGGCACGGAAGAGTTTGGCGGTTATATTCAGGACTACCAGAAATTTACCGCACACGTTAGCGAGAAAGGCGCAATGGTGTCCGGTGATGCCTTGCAACCGGTTGCCACAGCCACAACGGTAACACGCGAAAACGGTAAAGTAGAAATCACGGATGGTCCGTTTGCAGAAACTAAAGAGCAATTAGGTGGCTACTACCTGCTCGAATGCAAGGACCTCGATGAAGCCATTGAATATGCTGGCATGATCCCAACCGCCGCGCACGGACGAATAGAAGTACGGCCTGTGATGGTGTTTGATAATTAATATTGATGCTGCCCCCCATTCCAATAGAGCAGGCGATTAACCGCCTTGTTAGAGAAGAATGGGGGCGCATCCTCGCATCATTGATTAACAGCACTGGTGATTTTCAGCTCGCAGAAGATGTATTACAGGATGCAGTTGAGCAGGCTTTAATCAACTGGCGAAAAGACGGTGTACCTGACTCCCCCGCAGCCTGGCTTTTCACAACAGCTAAACGCAAAGCCATAGACAAGTTTCGACGCGATGACAGGTTCGCCAGTATAAAACCAGACCTACGCTACATTGCTGAGCTGCATGCTAACGACAGTGTTGAAGATACTTTGCAAAACATTCCGGACAAACGCCTTGAACTGATCTTTACATGTTGCCATCCTGCGCTTGATGAAAAATCTCAAGTAGCATTGACATTGCACACACTCGGTGGCCTGCGCACAGACGAAATCGCAGCCGCGTTTCTGGACAAACACCAGACAATGGCGCAGCGATTAACACGCGCGAAAAAGAAAATTTCTGTAGCGGGCATCCCCTTTGAGGTACCGGAGAGAGATCAATTAAATACACGTATATCACCTATTCTCAGCGTTATCTATCTGATATTTAACGAAGGATATACCGCGAGTGCTGGCGAATCGCTAATGCGAGCCAATCTTTCACAAGAAGCCATTCGTTTAGCTCGCATATGCAGTTCGTTGTTGCCCGAGCACACAGAAGTTGCTGGCTTATTAGCACTGATGCTGCTGCATGATTCCAGAAGAAGTGCCCGTCAATCACATAACGGCGATCTTGTTCCCTTAGAGCAGCAGGATCGATCTAATTGGGATGAACAGAAACAAAGTGAAGGCATTTCCTTGTTGCAAAACACTCTTGTAAAGCAGCGGGCAGGTCCGTACCAATTACAAGCAGCGATTAGCGCTGTGCACGCAACATCACCCAGCTGGCAAGAAACGGACTGGGACCAAATAGTAGCGCTATATAATTTATTATTTGCCATGCAGCCATCGCCTGTTGTCAAGATAAATCAATCGGTGGCGGTATCCTATGCAGACTCAGTCGAAGCCGCGCTGCAAATGCTTGATGAACTGGAAACTCAAGCCAGTGTACAGACATACCAACCATACTTCGCCGCAAGAGCCGACTTACTGATTAGGCTTGACAGGCGGGATGAAGCACATATAGCACTGGAGCGTGCCATTGAGCTTACGGAGAATATCTCGCAGAAACATTTTTTAAATGCAAAGCGGCAGGCGCTATAGAGCAACCAGCATTCGGCAACCGTGCTTGCTGTAGCAAACGATGGATTAATTCCAATCGATTTGAATTAATCAGATTAATGCCGGTATAGCCAGAGTTACGCTATTAGATTCCACAGCAAACGAATGCTCATGGCAAAACAAACGATTATCGTCACAGGTCTGATAACTTTCGCACCTGCCTTCAGTGCAATCCTAGCCCCAAGGTACGCACCTAGAATCTGACCACCGATCATGACACCACCAATAAGCCAAACTATCTGACCAAAAAAAATAAAGTACAAAAGCGCCGATATATTGCTTACAAAATTAAACAACTTGGCATGGGCCGTTGCGCTTCGAATAGTAAACCCACGCAACGACACAAAGCCAGTTGCGTAAAAAGTACCTGCACCGGGCCCAAAAAAACCATCGTAGAAGCCGATGGAAGGAACTACCGCCGTATTCATTCTGGATTGCGCCACTTTGGGCTTTGAGGATTCATCCAGACCTTTGGCAAAAAAAAGAAAATAGAAACCGATTGAAATAAGTAATAAAGGAACAAACGCATTCAGGAAGGATGCATCCACTTGAGTCACGATCAAGCCGCCCATAATCGAACCCACGGCCGTGTATACCAGAGGCACTGCGTTTTCCTTAATCGATACAGCACCCTGTCGAACACAATAAGCGGCGGCCGCTAGCGTGCCCGTACTTCCCTGCAATTTATTGGTTGCAATTGCGGCTGCGGGGGGTAACCCGACTAATATCAGCGCTGGCACAGTGATCAAGCCGCCACCGCCTGCAACTGCATCAACCCAGCCCGCTATCATCGCGATCACAAACAACAGTAAGGCTATTTCCAAGGTGACTTGCAATGACATATCAACAGCAATTCCTGTCATCGGAAACGCCGCAGCAGGCAAGAACGGCAGCATTACTTTTACAACAGTCTCTTATCAGGTAATTGAGTACACGCCCTAACTGATCAAAGTTGACGGTATACATTATCTGCCGAGACACTCTTGTGGAGCTAACAAGCCCAGCCCGTTCCAATGCAGAAACATGGAATGTCACCTTCGACGGAGCCGCTGCGACTTTTTTTCCAATAGCACCAGCCGAGTCGCCTGTTTCACCCTTTACAACTAAATGCCGAATAATTCGAAGCCGAGTCTCGTGAGAGAGCGCAGCCAATGTATCTATGACTTGACTTTCTTTCATATTTCAATATTATTAGTATTGTTGAAATAATAGAATAACATAATTATGACAAGCGAACCTATCAGCGCGCTCGAACTGACTACGCATCTAAAGCAGGCGCAGAATCTGCCCGTTAAGATTTATTTTAATGAAACCGTGATAAACCCGGGCTACCACATCACAGAGATCAAACAGGCGTTTGTGCAATCGATAGACTGCGGTAAGAATTCTGCTGTAGAAAACTGGGAAGAAATGACTATTCAGCTTCTTGATGGTGCCAAGATTTCCTCACGCGGCTCTACAGCTGCACATATGCCCGCAAGTAAATTTTCCAAAATCGTCGATAAAGCACGTCAGTTGCTAAGTGTAAAAGAGGCAACATTGCTGTTTTTCGAATATACGCCGGGCAATGGCCCCATACTTAAACTGCACGCCGAATCAATCAACACAACAAAATCCGAATGCGCTATTTTTCTCGCAACCGAAAACGCCGCATGCAAACCTTATGAGCGATCAGTAGCAGCAAACAAAATTGATTTTCCGAATGAAACACAGGTTAATCAAGGCTGTTGTGGCACTACCAAACAAGCACCTGGAGGCTGTTGTTAAGCAAGCTAACGCTACCTGCCCTTCCAAATCGGATCACGTTTTTCGGCAAACGCTCTTGCACCTTCCAACTGGTCTTCGGAGGAGTAAAGTTTGTCTACTGTACGCAACTGACGTTTAGAAATACGATTGAGCATATCCTGAAAGCGCATGTCTTCAGCTTCGCGTACCACCTCTTTTATGGCGGCGTACACCAAAGGCGGCCCTGAAGCCAAGTGGCGCGCAAGCTCCCAAACATTGTCATCAAGCGCATCGGGTTCTACAACGTCTTTTAACAAGCCCCATCGCAAAGCCTCTTCTGCATCGAACCATCGCCCAGTAAGGAGTAAATCCATTGCAACATGATAGGGAATGCGCTTGGGTAACTTGATTGATGCAGCATCTGCCACGGTGCCCGAGCGAATTTCAGGTAGCGCAAAGCTTGCTGTATTAGTCGCGACGATCAGGTCACAAGAAAGCGCAAGCTCTAAGCCTCCCCCACAACAAATGCCATTGACTGCACAAATCACTGGCTTATCGAGATTGCCAAGCTCTTGCAGACCACCGAAACCACCGATGCCATAGTCTCCATCGACCGCATCGCCATCTGCAGCCGCTTTCAGATCCCAACCTGCTGAAAAAAACTTATCCCCCGCCGCTCGTAATATAGCGACCCGCTGTTCAGGATCATCCCGAAACGCCATGAAGGTTTCACCCATTAACCGGCTGGTGTGCAAATCAATTGCATTGGCCTTGGGCCTGTCCAGCGTTATTTCCAGGATGTTGTCAATTTGACGAAGTTTAATGGGCGATTCTTGTTGCGATGTTTGCATTGTACTCTCGAACTATAGCTATCTAATGTTTAAACTTAACCATACCATTATGGCAATCTCTCATCGCGAAAACCGCAGCATCATCGCGCCACCTAATGTAATGACTGTAGAAAATACTTTCACCAGGCTCAATCGTTCTTTCAAGTGAAATACGCCAATCAGGAGCGCGAAAACTATGCTGGTCTCTCTCAGTGCAGTAACCAAGGCTATTGGGGCTTGAGTGAATGCCCATACTACCAAGGCATAAGCGACAAAGGATGCTCCGCCTCCGACAAGAAAAGCGGTCTTAGAATGTATAAATACGTCTCGAAGAATACCACGGCGCATAAAGTGGGTTGCCAACACAATCACAATCGAGTTACCGATCGTCAACCAGGAATAATACCCAAGCGGTGACTCAGCAAGGCGAGCTCCAGTACCATCGACCAGCGAATATCCAGCAATAAAACAACCGGTAATTAGCGCTAACACAACAGCGTTACCATTTAAAGCCCCATCACTTTTACGAACAAGACAGATGCTTGTTATTCCAATGGCAATGAGCATTATCGCAGCTAACTGAAAATTGCTTAATAGAACACCCAGAAACAGTATTGAAATCAAGGTCACTAGTAAAGGAGCCACTCCTCTGGCAATAGGATACACCTGAGACAGATCACCAAAGCGGTATGCTGCCACTAGAAACAGCTGGTACCCGGCGTGGAGTAAAATGCCGAACAACAGCCACATCCAACTATCTGCAACAGGTGATTCCACAAAAAATAAGGCCACTATCGCAAAGGGCACGTGGCCGAGAACGACGGCCACCATGCTAGCGGTTTTATCACTGGAACCCTTGACTAAAGCGTTCCATACAGCATGCAAGAGGGCTGCTGCCAAGACAACCAGAATAACCTTGTCAGTCATTGCCTGTTTTCACAAAAAACCTCACGTTCCAGCCGACCCAGCAAAACACCGAGATCCGACCAAAGCCCTCACTCATATCTTGTCTATGCTGGCCAATGACCTTCTACTCTAAGTAGCGCATCAACCGCCACAATCGATTCACCGGAGCATAGCAGAGGGTTAATCTCCAATTCGAGCAACTGATCGCCGATAGCCAAAGCGGCCGCCTGAATTTCCATCAGTACTTTTATTAACTGTTCGCTATTGATACCAGGTTTTCCACGGTAACCTGCTATCAGCGGGTAGCAACGCAATGTGCGCAATAGCAGTTGCAATTGTATGGCACTTAGCGGCAACAAACCCTGTGCAATATCCTTTTCAAGCTCAGTATAGACGCCGCCGCGCCCAACACTCAGAAGTAAACCATGCACTGGATCGCTCGCGATGCCAACTAGAAGCTCCAATGTAGCTTCGGGCATTTGCTCTTCTACCAAACAACCTGCTTCGCAACGCATTTCAACAAGCACCTGAGACAGTGAATCGGCATTATCAATTCCAAGCCTGATACCACCGACATCGCTTTTATGAGACAGGCCCAATTGTTTTATCACAAGGGGGTATGCAAGCGCGTCTTCTGTGGAATCTGCTAGTAGCGGTAGCGTGTAGTTAAGGTCGCTATCGACAAAACAACCCTTTGGCACCGGAACTCCTCTGGATCGTAACCAAGCTTTAGCGCTTAATTCGGACACATCGGTCATCACTCTTTGCTCAACGTGCGCAGGTTCCACCGTGTTTGTCTGAAGATAAACTGGTTCGCTCACGCTCTTGCTAGCGCCATGGATAATGGCCGAAGCCTGCATTGCAGCGATCGCTTCATCAAGGCCACAAAACGGCACCACACCCGATTGGATAAGAGCACGGGCTTCCAGTTCGGGCAGATTTTCAGGCAGTGTCGCAAGCACAGCCAGCGCTCCAGACCAATTATTACCCGCGCGTTTAAACGCATCAATGGCGACAATCCAACTGGGATACTCGCATCGATCGGGACGTGGGAAGTCCAATACCAGAACGGCAAGATCTGCATTACTTTGCAGCATGGCTGCGAACATGCCCTGCATTGCATCAGCATCGTTCCAAATGTACGTGTGATAATCCAATGGATTGGCCAAAGCGACTCGCGGACCCAGTGCAGCCCTCAAAGCAGCTTCTTGTGAAGGATTTAATTCGGGCATTTCAAGACCTGCGCGTGTCACGGCATCGCCCATTAAACAGGCTTCACCACCTGAGCAGCTCATCGAGAGTATTTGATTGCCAGTGCCAGCCGCATGCAAATGTAGAAGCTTAAGTGTTTCTAATAGCACAGATAATGATACAACCCTTGCGACACCTATTCTGGACAAAAAAGCATCCGCAGCTGCATCACTGCCCGTTAATGAATTGGTGTGCGACACCAAAGCGTGCCGAGCTTTTTCGCTGGTACCAACTTTAAGTGCAACAATTGATTTCCCCAATTGCCTTGCAAGCCTTGCAAGCGCTTCGAATTCCTGAATATTGCCAAAGCCTTCTATGTGCAAACCCAGCGCAGTCACCCGTTCGTCAAGCAACACCGCAGCGGCCAACTGCGCCAGCGACACTTTGGCCTGATTGCCCGCAGTTACGATATAGGCCATGGGTAAGCCGCGCGTCTGCATGGTTAAATTAATTGCGATATTCGAGGATTGAGTAATGACGGCCACCCCACTCTCAACCGATGTACCACCATGCTGATCCGGCCATAATAAGGCACGATCGAGGTAATTTATAAAACCATAACAATTGGGACCCAAAATTGGCATGTCGCACGAAGCTTGTAGTAGCGCTGCCTGAAGCACCGAGCCGCTTGCATCTTCTTCTGCTGCCTCACTGAAACCAGATGCAAAGCAGACCGCTCCTCCGGCGCCCATACCCGCTAATGCGCCAACGATTTCAATTGTGGATTCTCGATTAACGCCAACAAACGCAGCATCGGGGCCACTTGGTAGTTCGTCAACTGACGCAAAGCAGGAATAGCCAAGCACTTCTTTCAGGCGTGGGTGAACAGGCCATATCTCACCTTCATAGCCCATTAGCTTGCATTGTTCGATCGCATTGTACGCCCAAGAACCACCGAAAATTGCGATGGAGCGTGGTCGCAACAACCTCTTTAACGAGCGCGCTTTTTTATCTAATGCCATCTTACACAGCCAGTACGCTTGATGATGATGCTGCGACTCTTATCAAGCACCAAGAGGTCGCAATAACTCTCTGCTAATAATGTGACGCTGAATTTCAGATGTTCCATCCCATATACGTTCGACACGTGCGTCGCGCCAGAACCGCTCCAATGGCAAATCATTCATCAAACCCATACCGCCATAGAGTTGAATGGCAGTATCGGTGACACGAGCCAGCATTTCAGTCGCGTAAAGCTTGGCACTGGCTATTTCGCGATTCGCAGGCAAGCCCTGATCCAGCCGCCAAGCCGCCGACAGCGTTAAATAATCTGCTGCATCAATTTCTGTGATCATATCAGCGAGCTGAAAAGACACACCCTGGAATCGACCTATTGGCTGACCAAACTGCTCACGCTCAGCCGTGTATGGCAGCGTCATTTCCAATACCCTTCGCGCACGACCCACGCAATTTGCAGCCACGGTAAGCCGTGTGCCATAAAGCCATTCATTAGCGATCTCAAACCCTTTGTGCACATCACCCAGAATTTGTTCACTGCTAAGGCGGCAATCTTTAAAAGACAATATGCAGTTTTTATAGCCTCGGTGAGAAACAGATTCGTACCCTGGCAAAATTTCAAACCCGGGTGTATCCCGATCAACTAAAAAGCAGCTGATCAATTTCTTTTCGCCTTTGGGCGTTTGCTCAACACCTGTCGCAATAAATACAATGACAAAATCTGCCACATTGGCATGCGAAATAAAGTGTTTGGTTCCATTGACCACCCAATGATCACCATCTTGTTTTGCTGCGCACTGCATACCACGAACATCTGAACCGGCATTAGGTTCAGTCATGGCCAAGGCATCGTGTTTGGACCCTTGTACAGCAGGGAGCAAATAGCGCTGGCGTTGTGCCTCATTGCACGCCAATAATATCCCCGACGGACGACCAAAAAAATGCGTCAGCGCCATTGAACCACGGCCAAGCTCACGCTCCAGCAGCGTGAAATCCAATTGATTCAGCCCGCCACCACCAACAGCTTCGGGCAGATTGGCTGCATAAAACCCAATATCAATACACTTTTGTTGAATCGACTGAGCGAGTGCTTTGGGCACCTCGCCGCTGCGTTCAACGTCGGCCTCATGAGGATAGATTTCATTTTCCACAAATGAACGGACAGTACTGACAATCAGTTGCTGCTCTTCTGTTAAACCAAATTCCATAATGCGTATCAACTCTTGGTTTTGGATGCCAGCGCTGCAAGCCGTTTTTCATGTTCACTCAGTAACACGCCAGCACCCCATTTACGCTTTTTAAGTGCTTGCATCATACCGACAAGATTATCATCACGAATACGTTCCAGTTCGCGTATGGAATATTGCCCGGACTGCTGATCAGATTGGCTGGCAATTGTTGCTATCAGTTCAGCATCCAGTTCGGGTACATCCATAAGCTTCGTCCAGGGAAAGCTTAGGCAAGGACCAAACTGCGCTATAAAATGTTCCATTCCGGCTTCACCACCGGCAATACGGTAGGTTTCGAATAAGCCCATTTGCGCCCATCGCAAACCAAAGCCATAACGAATTGCATCGTCAATTTCTTCTGTGGTGGCGACACCGTCTTTGACCAGCCACAAGGCTTCACGCCATACTGCTTCGAGAAACCGATCAGCTATATGCGCGGGCATTTCAGCACGCACACGTAGAGGTTTCATACCAATTGATGCCAATAGATCCGTTGCAGCGACAACACAAGCTTCATCACATTCA
The DNA here is from genome assembly GCA_964435305.1 of uncultured Granulosicoccaceae bacterium. Lineage (GTDB taxonomy): Bacteria > Pseudomonadota > Gammaproteobacteria > Granulosicoccales > Granulosicoccaceae > Granulosicoccus. Next base: position 38,328 of record CAYSZH010000015.1, on the reverse strand, counting down.
TCACCCGGAACCAGTTCAACAAGTGGTAGTAGATACACAGGGTTAAATGGATGCGCAACAAACAACCTGTGCGGAAATTCCAAACCTTCTTTTAGTTCAGACGGCATAAACCCCGATGTTGAACTGCCGATCAGCGCATGGTCCGACATCGCAGCTTCAATACTGGTCAGTACCTTATGTTTTAAGTCGAGACGTTCCGGGACACTCTCCTGAATCCATCTCGCACCCTTCACCGCCTCTTCTAATGAGTCACAGAAAACCACTTCTCCTTCTGGTGGCATAGGCACAGCAGAGAGTTCGGGAAGGGATGCTCTGGCGTTGTCCATGACAGCGTGTATTTTTTCGCTAGCATCTGCTTGCGGATCAAACACCTGCACACGCCAGCCATGCAAGGCAAAACGAGCAGCCCAACCTCCACCAATGACACCACCACCAACAATGGCGGCTACCGGTTTTTCCTGATCAAGCTCTGACACACTCAACTCCCGCCAGGCGCACGTTTAGTGAGTTGCAACTTCTCTCGCACCTCAGCTGGCCCCATGATGCTTGCCCCCATATTCGTAACAATGGAAGCCGCTTTCTCAACCAACTGTGCATTACTTGCAAGCACGCCGCGCTCAAGAAACAGATTGTCTTCTAGGCCGACTCTGACGTTGCCACCTGCCAAAACCGCTGCCGCAGCATAAGGCATTTCATTGCGGCCAATGGAAAAGGCTGAGAATGTCCAGCTCGGTGGTACGTTATTGACCATCGCCATAAACGTGTTCAGATCATCTGGTGCACCCCAGGGTATTCCCATACACAGTTGCACCAGCACTGGATCACTAATTAGACCTTCCTCTACCAGCTGTTTTGCTAACCACAAATGCCCTGTGTCAAAGGCTTCTATCTCAGTGCAAACACCCAGGGCCTGAATTTGACTGGCCATCGCTCTTAGCATGCCCGGGGTATTAGTCATAACATAATCGGCTTCAGCAAAATTCATCGTGCCGCAGTCGAGTGTGCAAATTTCTGGCAAGCATTCCGCCACATGTGCCAAACGTTCGGTAGCGCCAACCATGTCTGTGCCTGCATCATTCAGAGGCAGTGGCTGCTCTGCAGAACCAAACACCATGTCACCACCCATCCCTGCGGTTAAGTTCAGCACACAGTCAACATCCGAATCACGGATACGGTCGGTCACCTCACGATAGTAGGCAAGCTTACGACTGGGCTGACCCGACTCTGGGTCTCTGACATGGCAATGCACAACCGCCGCACCTGCTTTGGCTGCAGCGATCGCACTCTCGGCAATTTGTTTGGGGCTCCGTGGGACATGCTGTGATTTATCCTGAGTTCCGCCACTTCCAGTAACCGCACAGGTAATAAAGACGTTTCTGTTCATAGATAGTGGCATGGCATTCCCCTTTAACTTAAGCCACGGAACATAGCACCGAAGCCCGATGATAACGATCACTGGTGCGACATGTTAAATCGCATTAGGTATATCCATCCAATAGCTGTGCTACTTAGCGCGAAAAGCGTTTTATGCCATTGATAAATGTGCTTTCAACCAAAATGCTACGCGGGTCCGCTGCGCTAAGTGGGTTGTCCGAGAGCACAATAAAGTCCGCAAATTTTCCTGGCTCCAGGGAGCCAACGACCTTGTCCATGTGATTTTGCCAGGCGGCATTTATTGTCACGGCACGCAGTGCGGACAACCTGGACGTGCGCTGGTCCCGGCCGAGTACATGCCCAGAAACGGTTTGACGAGTAATTGCACTCCAGACAAGTTCAAATGGACGTATGGGCGTGACTGGGGCATCAGTATGCAAGGTGTAACTCAAGTTAGCCTTATCGGCCCAGCCTAGAGGACTGATGTGCTCCGCACGCTTTGGCCCTAGTGAGCGAGTGCGGTGCCAATCGCCCCAATAGTAAGTGTGAGTAATAAAAAAACTTGGATACAGGCTCAAGCCTGCCATTCTATTAATTTGATCTTCCCTGATTGTTTGCGCGTGAACAAGAATGTGCCGGGCGTCAGGTCGATGGTGTTCTGACTGCGCGCGTGCTACGGCATCGATGATTAACTCTATCGCCGCATCACCATTGCCGTGCATCGCCAATTGAAAACCAGCCCGATGATATTTCTCAACAATTGACAGCAGTTCATGGTGGGTCAACAGGGCAATCCCGCGAAAATCAGCTTTGCGGTTTTCGTGCTTAAAGTAGCGTCGACTGAGATAGGCCGTCATACCTTGCGGACTGCCATCGACGATGATTTTTACAGCACCTTTTTGAAATTCCGGAGCGTGGTCACCGTTATTAACCGTACCCCAGGCTTGTGCTTTATTTTGTTCAATTTTTTTTAAATGCGCTTCTTTAAAGGTCGGCCAAACCACCACACGCTGCGGCAAAACTCGAAGCCATTGAGCCACTCTCAGCATTCTTACACTTAATTGATCAGCATAGCCATTTTGAACTGTGGTAACACCCGCTGCCAGATAACGATCACGTGCTGTCGTAAATATGCGGTAGAGAGCCGAGGGCGATAATTGTTTTATAAAGTAAGACAACTGCGGCGCCGCCCTCTCTTGTAATAACCCAGTTAGCTTCCCAGTACTGTGATCGCGAATCACGCCAGCGCGACCTTCCCAGTGCCGAGGGTTATTTTTTGAGAGCCGACTTAACGCTACGGAGTTGGCAACCCCCATATGGCCAGAGTTATGCCAAAGATAAACAGCCCGATTGGGCGCAACGGCATCAAGTTGTTCGCGGGTTGGATGTGCACCAGTGTTATACACAGTGTTGTCGTAGTTATAACCTAATACCCAATCATCAGAATCGGTGTCTTTTGCAGCAAGCTCAATTTTTTCGAGCAAGGTTTCGAGGGTTGTGACATCACCTGCAGGTGGAGGGCTTAGATCAACCGCTACACTGGCAATGCCACCACTGGGAAAATGACTATGCCCATCAACAAACCCCGGCATAACCGTCGCGCCCTGCAAATCGACAACAGTCGCATCTGAATCAGCCAGTGCTTCAAGCTGCAAACGCGCCTCATCATCAGTTCCGACATATTCAATGCGCCCATCATTTACGATCATGGCTTGCGCGACAGAGTTGCTGGCATCCAATGTCAATATGTGCGCATTGACGTAGGCATGACGTTCAGCTGGGTTGTGGGCTAGAAAAAAAAGCGCAACAACCGATAACAAAAAAAATATGAAGTAGCGCATGTTTTCCTAAATTGTTAAGGCGCCAGGAACACCATAAAGCTGCAAATACGTTGCCCACATCACAGCAGCCACGCACAGCATTCGTATACTGTTATGTCTAGATAGCTTAATTTACAGCCAATTTGACTTCCGCAATCAAACAATTTGTCAGCTTTATATTGATGTTGGTACTCACCATGCACCCACAATCAATGCTGTGGGCTCAAGCTTCGCCAGACGTATATGCTCCCGTTATCGATCTTGACGCCTTGGCATCAAGCCAGGCTGACAACACACAAGTGTTTTCTGCAAGAGTTACTGACGATCGCGAACTAGAGGACGTCATATTATTCCATCGACGGGCCGGACAAGCACCTTTTCAACGGACCGTGATGGAGCCTATTGGTTCAACCGAATACTTTAGCGCATCGATATCGACTGATGTATCCGATTTACGCACTATTGAATACTATTTACAAGCGCGCGATGCCAGCGGAAATCGTAGTGTAGAAGGTTATGCATTCGATCCCTACGGACGTAGCCTGAGCGCTAACAAGTTACTTGCTCAAACACCCGTCAGCACCACTTTTGTCACTGATAATAATACGAATGCGTCATCTCGCGGCGGCATCAAATGGTGGCATATCGCATTAGGTGTACTCGCAGCAGGCGCGATAGCCTCCTCAGCAAGTTCTAGTGGCAGTGACAACGGTACCAGTAACACTGGAAACACTGCCCCAATTACAATTTCGATTTCTGGTCCAAGATAATGCATTGGCTGCAATCAAACTCAACACGCGCTGCAATAATGGGCGTAGCATTTTTATTACTTAGCGGGTGTACACAACAAGCGACAAATCGCAACGATGTTGCTCTGACCCCACCGTCAAAGATATTCGAGGTTCGCGCTGTTAATGCAGAGCAAGTGTTTCCTTTTGTGTCTATTGATAACGGCACAATAATAACAATGACCCTGACTGGCGTGAATCAGTGGACAGGGTCTATTGATGTACCCATTGATTCAGAACACACCTTGTACATCGAATGGATAGAAATGATAGGTGATCAAAGCCTACTGTTAGCCAGCTGGCAAGACACTTTTGTTGTAGGTTCTTCCGGGATCAACATCAACCCCAACCTTGTGCACTACGATTACTCAGCAGATCACGATGCCGACGGAGTGTCCAACCTGAATGAACGGTTCGACGATACAAACCCGTTTGTAAACGAGAGGGACTTAGACGGTGTGAGTGCCGATGGAGATAGTAACCTTACCGATCAGAACAGCCCTGAAACAGAAAACGAAGCTGACCTTATTGAAAACAGCGGAACTGCAGATGAAGATACAGATACAGATACAGATACAGATGCAGATGTAGATGTAGATGTAGATGTAGATGTAGATGTAGATGTAGATGTAGATGTA
>CAYSZH010000015.1:25733-33608 GCA_964435305.1 uncultured Granulosicoccaceae bacterium | reverse complement strand
AGATGTAGATGTAGATGTAGATGTAGATGTAGATGTAGATGTAGATGTAGATGTACCTGATAGTGCATCAAGCTCTATTGATGAAACTCAAGGTGAAGAAGCGAATACAGATGAGTCAACAAGCGAAAATCCATCAGAAGTTGCTAACGACGACAACACTGTAGACAACGCCACAGTGCCTGATCAGGACACGAACGAAACTGATGCCCCGAGTGCGAACATAGACAATGAAAGTCCTGACAATTCAAACACAAATACTGCCGTTGAGAACGTAGCTGAAAACGACAGCGAGCCGGGAGACTCTGATGCCAGTGAGGTAGTAGATGACGCCGAAGACACAGGTAGCTCAGAAGAAAGTGCCCCAGTAGCGGATGATCAATCTGAAGAAAATTCTGACAACAACGATGCCACAGCTAACAATACAGAAGACAACAGCAACGGTATCGATGAGTCTGAGCAAGCCTCCTCTGCTCCTACAGTACGTATTGCCCGGATTAGCTCTACACAGGCCCCTATCCTGGATGGCCTGGGAGCGGAGCTCAACGAAGACAATCTGTTTATTAATGAATGGATGATGGCCACACAGTTTGATAACCAGAGCGCCAGCTTAGCCATTGATAGTTTAATGATTGCTAACCCTGCTGATGGGCGTGGAAACCGTATTTTGCGCAGATGGGCTGCCATGCATGACGACGAATATCTGTATCTGGTTATTTTGTCGGATGATGTTGGGGCTCGATTTAGCGACTCCAGTAATGGTTGGCATGATGATTCAATCGAAATTTTTATCGATGGAGACAACAGTAAGTCTTCCAGCTGGGAAGGTAGTAACGATGTTCAGCTAATCATCCCGCTGCAAAAATCCAACACCACTGAAGCCAACAATATTGATGGGCGATTCCTTTTCGTCCGGGGCACAGAAGATAAAGACATCGAATTTGACTTCTTTACAGGCCCTGGTGTTGGTCCCGATGGGGTAAGAGCGCCAAACTGGGAGCAGGATGTTTACGAAGTAAAGATCAAACTTTCAGATGTGGACATCATTCCGAATCGGGCGTTTGGCCTGGAAATACAAATGAATGACGATGATGACGGACAGAATCGCGATAGCAAGTGGGGCTGGTTTCACCCGGCGCGCAGCAATGACACCGATACCGACACCACGTTTCGGGATCCATCGGTAATGGGCACGGTTATCCTGGCCCAATAAGCGCTTGCCGGTATTCCACTAGTAGTTATCCGCTGACGCGTTTGAAGTTAGCAATGTATGAATCTTTTTAAGATTCTTTGTTTCGGCCAGCATTACGGCGTTAATTCCATTGTTATCTTTAAGTAACGGGTTAGCACCCGCTCTAAGAAGGGTATCTACGAGCCGCGGCTGTTCTTTCGCAACGGCCGCCAAAAGTGCTGTTCTGTTCAGGGAATCCCGTTGATTGAGATCAGCACCCTGCCTGATTAATTGACTGACTAAATGGTTATACCCTTTTTTCGACGCTTCGATCAGTGGGAATGAATGATTCAGAGTAGCGGTATTCACATCTGCACCAGCATCGATCAAGTATTTGGCCACCACTGGCTGTTCTAAGGCTATTGCTGTTCCCAGGGAAGTCTGCTTTGCATTGGCCTTAGCATTAACATTAGCACCCGCCTCAATAAGGGCGCCAACCAACTCAACCTGCGAATGAGCAGGTGCATTCTCCATCGCATCAAACAAGATCGATTCAGGCAATCGATCGCCTAAGTCGGTATCACGCACGAACATCGATACCATGCTCGCACAGCCTGCCTGGATAACCGCGAACAAATGTGTAATACCGGAGGCGTTCTGATCCAGAACATCCAATTGCGGATTATCACGCATTAGGTTTTGAGCCATCGGCTTATTACATGTTTGCGCTGCGGCCGAAAAGCGCTCAAGTAGAGCCGTTTGATAAGTCCGTTTGGTTTTAATAAATGTGTTCAAGGTGTCAACACATTGCGGCTTGCTGATATGAGTGGTTAGCAAAGCACCTGCAACCATTTCAGGTTGATTTAAATCCTGTTCTTCTCGCAGTATTGATGAGAGTCGTTGTACATGGCAGTTATTCGCAGCACCAAGAAGCTCCACGTAGACTTTCCGAAGATGTGCCGATTGCGCAGCTTTGCTTCGTTCCTGCCCAATCTGCTTTCGCGATCCTGCAAAATTAGGATTGAGCCGTGCCATTACCATGAGTAAATAACGCTCGCCACCTAATCGCTGGTCAGTGTTCACCGCATGATCTTGCGCAGTCAACCCCTTATAATCACGACGCGTGACCGAAGCACCTTTGCTTAGTAGCAGACTCGCTATTTGCGCATTGTCACTAGAGATCGCCACCATCAGGGGAGTCCGACGCTCGGAGTTGAGCGCATTGTTGTCAACACTGGCACCGGCATCAATAAGCAATTTTGCAATACTGTGGTGACCGATTTTGGAGGCCAACATCAGTGGCGTATTACCATTGACCACAGCATCCGGGTTTGCACCGCTAGCGATCAACCTTGCCACCTCGGATTCGTTCTGGTTTGCTATGGCATGTAAAAGCTGACCTTCATTTGTAGCCGTGGTTGGCTCGCACTTGGGTTTGAGCAAATCCAGCACTTTTACATCGATGGAATCACTGCTGCAGCGCCAACCTATCAGGCCAGTCACCGGATTAACTGTGGGCGTAAAGTGCATCGAGTACTCGCCAATGCTCTCGGCAAAATCGACCATAATCACACCACTGCGATTCACAGCGACTCGTCGCACACTCGTACCAAATATACTCTTGGCTGGTGGTAAACCGGCATCGGCATTGTCGTGCGGCATAACGCCATGCTCAACATAGTGGTCCGAAACTCTCGATTTGATGGATTCACTGAGAGAAAAGCCCTCAGACAGTAAGGCCGCGCGGACCAAAAGGTTCCGTTTTTGGTAGGCGTGCAAAGCTCCAGCACCCATAGCAACCATTGCAATTATTATAATTAAGCGTTTCACGGGGTCTCAGCCAGGAAGCAGGCGCAAAAAATGCCCGCTGGTTATAAAATCTTTCCATTCCCTTCCCTCGTATCGGCCTACAAAGGGCCTTGCTGAATGGGCAGACTTGGCAAAACCACGCACATGGCAGCCAATAGCGGCATATACTGTGTGAAGAAATCTGACTTTGGAGCTGACTTACGAATGAATATCATGTCCCCACATCCCTCTTTCGAGCAATTGCGGACAGCGAAAATCAAGTCTCTGGACATTGACGTACTTGAATTTCGTCACAAAAAAACAGGCGCCATACACTTACATCTGGCTAACGACAACCCTGAAAACGTGTTCCTGGTTGGCCTGCGCACCGTGCCTCAAGACTCCACCGGGGTTGCCCATATCCTTGAGCATACGGTGTTGTGTGGTAGTGAAAAGTACCCTGTGCGCGACCCGTTTTTTATGATGATAAGACGCTCACTGAATACCTTCATGAACGCATTTACTTCAAGTGACTGGACGGCCTACCCGTTTGCAAGCCAAAACAGAAAAGACTATTTTAATCTCCTGGATGTTTACCTGGACGCGGTGTTCTTCTCGCGCGTGCACGAATTAGACTTCATGCAAGAAGGGCATCGAGTTGAATTTGAAGAGTCCGATGATCCTACAACCGACCTTGTGTATAAAGGTGTCGTGTTTAACGAAATGAAAGGCGCTATGAGTGCGCCCACATCTGTGCTTTGGCAAACACTGAGTAAGCATCTCTTTCCCAACAATACTTATCACTTTAATAGTGGCGGCGATCCGGAAGTTATCCCCGAGCTCAGTTATGAAGAGCTTGTAAGCTTTTATAAAAAGCACTACCACCCCAGCAATGCTGTGTTTATGACATTTGGTGATATACCTGCAGCTGAATTACAGACGCGTTTTGAAGATCAAGTGCTAACGCGCTTCGACGCTTTGGATGACAAAATTTCGGTCGAACCTGCACATCGAATTCATGCCCCCGTTAGAGTTGAAGAAGCGTATGCATTAGATGAGCCTGATAGCACAGACAAAACGCATATCGTACTGAGTTTTTTACTGGGTGAGAGCATAAACCTTGATGAGCGTCTACAAGCTCACCTTTTATCAAACGTATTGCTGGATAATAGCGCGTCTCCATTAATGCAGGCCTTGGAACAAACCAAGTTAGGCACAGCGCCATCACCTATGTGCGGTGTTGAGGACAGTAATCTTGAAATGGTGTTTGCCTGTGGTGTCGATGGCAGCAAACCAGAATCTGCCGATGATGTAGAGTCATTGATCATGAGCGTACTCGACGAGGTTGCCGAAAAAGGTGTACCTTCAGAACAGGTAGAGGCGGTGCTGCACCAACTGGAGCTAAGTCAACGCGAAATCCGCGGTGATGGAATGCCATTCGGGCTACAGCTTATTTTGAGTGGCTTATCCGCTGCAATGCAAAGAGGGGATGCAATTGCTGCCATTGATTTAGACCCGGCGTTGGAGCGTTTACGCGAAGCCACTAACGATAAGAATTTTATTCCTTCACTTGTAAAAAAACTCTTGCTAGACAATCCACATCGCGTTCGCCTAACGTTGCGACCCGATGACCAGATAAGTGAGCGGCGCAATGCTGCGGAAAAACAGCGCCTCGCTAACCAAAAATCCGCACTAACAGATAATCAAATCAGCACCATTTTAAGTAAAACCAAACAGCTCGCTGAGCGGCAATTGCAAGAAGACGATCCAGATGTTTTACCGAAAGTCACGTTGGCGGATGTGCCACCAGAGATGCACATTTGCAGTGGTACTGACAGTACGGTGGGTAGCTTCAAAGCAACACACTATGCTCAGGGCACGAATGGCCTAGTCTACCAGCACGCCGTGGTCGAACTGCCGCAGCTGGAAGAGGAACTAATGGCCTGTTTGCCCATGTATACCGCGTACTTATCCGAACTCGGATCTGGTGGCAGAGATTATCTTCAAACGCAGGCTTTGCAAGCTCAAATTACTGGTGGAATTGGCAGTTATTTGATGAGACGTGGCAAACGCGATGATGAACAAGATGTCAGCGGCTATCTTGTGATGCGTGGCAAAGCGCTGCTGCGCAATACAGCTGCATTGAGTAGCTTGCTGAATGATACCTTACATAGCGTCAGATTCGATGAGCATACGCGTATACGCGAGCTGATCGCACAATCGAGAGCGGGTAGAGAGCAAAGCATTACGGGTAGTGGCCATGTTCTGGCGATGTCAGCGGCATCAAGCGGCATGAGTCCAACCGCAAGGCTCTCTCACGAGGTGTCCGGACTTGAAGGTATACGTGCGCTTAAGCAACTCGATGATCAAATTAACAACCCAATTGAGTTAGCCCGTTTGTGTGAACAATTGGCAGCCGTTCACGAAAAAATGCAGCAATGTCCCATGCAGTTCATGATGGTTTCAGAGGAAGAGAATCTTGAGATGGTCACCAAAGGTCTGCATAGCCATTTCAACCCTCGCAACTCGAAGCAGTTTGCGGCCGAGTCGTTAAGCCCGGTTAGAGAACAGGCGCGACATCTGTGGCAGACCAGCACCGAAGTCAATTTTTGCGCAAAAGCATACCCAACCGTTCCATCCAGCCATGAGGATGCCGCAGCACTTGCTGTATTAGGGCCTTTTCTTCGAAATGGGCATTTGCACCGGAATATAAGAGAAACTGGCGGCGCTTATGGCGGTGGTGGAAGTTACGATTCAGATTCTGCCTCGTTTCGTTTTTACTCTTACAGAGATCCGCGATTAACAGAAACACTGGATGATTTCGATGATTCAATTCGCTGGTTGCTAAACGAAAAACACACCGGGCAAGCGCTGGAAGAGGCTATTTTGAACGTGGTCAGTTCGATCGACAAGCCGGCATCGCCAGCTGGAGAGGCTCGAAGCGATTTCCACAACCAGATATTTGGTCGTACAGCGGAGGTTCGCCAAGCGTATCGGCAGAAGATATTGAGCGTAAGTCTGGAAGATTTGCACCATGTTGGTGCCACCTACTTTGATCTGAACACGGCAAGTACCGCTGTAATCACCAATACCAACACTGCAAGTGAACCAAATGTGAAGCAATTAGGATTGGAGGAATTTAATTTGTAGCGTTGTGAATCTTTGACTGATCGCTAAACCATTGATAAACGACTTGCGAAAGGATTCGCAATGTCAACTTACTCGAAGGTTCAAAACGTGTGCAGCTGCAGAGATAAGCCCAAAGACCTGGTTCAAAGTGTCTCTGGTAAAGATTAATATTGAAGAAATAAGACGTTGCGATACGACAGAAGTTACCATTTTTTGTATGTTTAGCCGCTGTCAATAAATATCGAGATTCCTAGTAACAAGCTTATTCAAATATTTTTTATGTTCTCATTCGGTGTTATCGTCTTCTTGCCCTTCAGAAGGTGCTGCATCACCCGATTGAATTCTCTGATATATCTCTTCTCTATGTACGCTTACATCAGGTGGAGCGGTAATACCTATTCGTACCTGCTTGCCCTTAACGCTCAATATTGTGATGGTCACTTCATCGCCAATAACAATGGACTCATCAGATTTTCTACTTAAAATTAGCAAAGAAATGCCCCTAATTTAAACACACGCTATTTCTTCCAAATAAGCACCTCCTGCACTTGTAAAACTGGAATACCGAAGACCGTAAAGGTAACACTAATTCGCTTGTTTGTAATGACATCCTAATAGTAATAGCAGTACAAATTTAACCTCTATTGACAAACTCGCATTCTTCGGAAGAATTTTTATGTGCGCTGCTTATTAAAAAAGCCAGGACTCTGTAATATTTCGTTGATTTTCATAGACGCATTTTTGTGTTTGTACTGACACTGATCATTCGCTTCCAGCTCGTTTACTCATATATTGCTTGAGCCAAGGCCATTTATGTGCATTGGTATTAGTTTGGCTTGTACAGTCTGTCGTCTTTACGCATGAACCCTTCGAAATTCACATAACCAAATTTATTCCATCCAACGTAAAAAATAAATTGATCAAGCTTTATTTATGCAAATTCAAGATCACCGATTACATCAGTAAAAAAGCGCAGTAAAGACCAAATATTTAAAAAAAATACCGATATTTCCACTTTTTTTCTTCAGTTTTAGCATTTGTGTACGCTATTTGCTCAACGACAGAGCTCTTTAGCTATTAAATTGAGGATCAATTGGTGAAATCGAAAGGTACTAAGAAAAAGGTGACGCGCAAGGTCACAAGGAAAACCACTGGAAAAAAGTCCACTGCTGGAAAGGCCAGCGCGAAACGAAAACCAGTGAAAAAGAAAGTGGCTAGCAAAAAGAAGGCAGCAGCAAAAAAGCCTACTCGCAAGACGACTGCTAAACGTAAGCCTGCGAAGAAGAAAGTAGCCAAGAAGGCCACTCGCAAGACAACGGCTAAGCGTAAGCCTGCCAAGAAGAAAGTAGCCAAGAAGGCCACTCGCAAGACAACGGCTAAGCGTAAGCCTGCGAAGAAAAAGGTCGCTAAGAAGGCCACTCGCAAGACAACGGCTAAACGTAAGCCTGCCAAGAAGAAAGTAGCCAAGAAGGCCACTCGCAAGACAACCGCTAAGCGTAAGCCTGCGAAGAAGAAGGTTGCCAAGAAGGCCACTCGCAAGACAACGGCTAAGCGTAAGCCTGCGAAGAAGAAGGTTGCCAAGAAAGCCACTCGCAAGACAACCGCTAAGCGTAAGCCTGCGAAGAAGAAAGTAGCCAAGAAGGCCACTCGCAAGACAACCGCTAAGCGTAAGCCTGCGAAGAAGAAAGTAGCCAAGAAGGCCACTCGCAAGACAACCGCTAAGCGTAAGCCTGCGAAGAAGAAAGTAGCCAAGAAGGCCACTCGCAAGACAACCGCTAAGCGTAAGCCTG
>CAYSZH010000015.1:0-25633 GCA_964435305.1 uncultured Granulosicoccaceae bacterium | reverse complement strand
AGAAGAAAGTAGCCAAGAAGGCCACTCGCAAGACAACCGCTAAGCGTAAGCCTGCCAAGAAAAAAGCGGCTCGTAAAACCACCACACGAAAGAGCACTGCTCGTCGTGCATCATCAGTAACACGTCGGCGCAAAAAGTAGCGCACAACATTCTAACGGCGTAATGCTGATGGCCCGAGCTTCTTACGTAGAAGCCGGGCCTTTTTTTTAACTCATTTCTGGCTTTCGCCAAAACTGCGTCAGCTGCGATTGTAAGTGGGATGGCGATATCGCTAAATCCACCTGCCAGTGTTCGGGAAAGAGATCCTTATAAAACGGCTGAGCAAATCGATCATCCACCATTACAATAACGCCGGCATCGTTTTCACTACGAATTAATCGGCCAGCAGTTTGTAAAACACGCGTAAATCCAGGGTATCTGTAGGCATAGTCGTATCCAACAAGACCTTTGGACTCGTAGCTCTCAGCAATTAGGTCCTGCTCTACCCCTGTACCCGGCAATCCGATTCCAACCAGAACAATACCTACCAGTAAATCACCAACATAATCTACCCCTTCTCCAAAAACACCTCCGAGAATGGCAAAGCCTATGCGATGTCCAGGCGATGCAAGGCATTCGAGCAACGCTTCGCGCTCTTCAACTGAAGAGTGTTGTGGTTGACACCACACGTCAACATCGACCTTTTCTCTTAGAAACGCTGCATGTACATTTCGCATATAAGCATACGAGGGAAAAAAAACCATATAATTGCCACGTTTTTTATCCAGCAAATTTTTCAATAGCTCGACAATCTGAGCACAGGAGCTGTCTCGGTTTTTAAAACGCGTATTGATATAGGTAACCAAAGAGTGCTGCACTCTGTGCGGATCAAAAGGAGAACGAAGCACCAATTGACGGGTCTCTTCAGGTAAGCCTAACGTGTCACGAAAAAAAACGGCCGGTCGCAACGTCGCTGAAAAGGCAATCGCGGAGCGAAACAAACGGTACTGTGGTTTTAAATACGCCGTTGCATTTACGCATTTGAGTTGCACAATTACTTCTTTCACTTTTTGTTTTTTGTCCACCGTGATTACCAGCCGATGATCATCTGAATACAGTTCGTGGATAACGGCATAACGGCAAACCCGTTTAAACAACTCAAAACTATTTTCACCCAGTGGCGGGCCCTGCTCTGAGGCGTTCATGATGCTTTGTGCCAGTGCACCGGCCGCTTTTGCAAGTGTTGCAGGTGGTTTGTCTTCCACCACAATGTCTTCGCTCTGCCCCTTTGCCAGCCTCAATAGCATTTGGCTTAACTTGTCACACTCAGCTGCTAATAAAGGGTGTGTGTTCTTTAGTTCGTGCGCATTTTGTAGAATTTCTGAGCGCCGTATATGCCCTGAATGCATATCACGAGCGCGATCCACCAAGTTATGCACTTCATCAATTAGCAAAGCCGTATCGCGACGCGATTCGGAAAACCGCCCCAGTCGCACAAGCGGATCAAATACATAGTTGAAATCGCAGACGGCCAGGCTTACCCAGGGCAGTAATTGCAAGGCGAGTTCAAAAGGACATAACTGGTGCTCCCAGGCAATCTCATCAAGCTGATCCCCGTCAACGATGCCCAGCATCATCGCTTCTTCTCGTGCAGCAGGTAAGCGATCAAAAAAGCCTATAGTCATTGGGCAAACACCTTTTTCATCGCGTTCACAGCGTCCATTAGTGCAAAAGCAGGTGGGCTTTTTTGAACGGATAAGCACAGCGGTGGTACTCAGGCCTTTGTTTTCCATTAATCGCAGCGTCTGCATTGCGGATGCTCGGCCAGATGTTTTTGCAGTCAGGTAAACCGCACTTTTTATTTCACCTTCTGCAATCGATTTTAAGGCCGGAAACAGACTACTGATGGTTTTACCGATACCCGTCGGTGCTTCACATAACAGGCTGCCACTATCACGGACGGTTCTGAAAATCGCTGCAGCCATATCACGCTGCCCTGCCCGAAATTCAGGATGCGGAAAATCAAGACCGGCGGCACTGTCAATCGTCTTTTGCCGCCATACCGCAAGCAGTTTCTGCCAATGCACATATCGTTTTATCGCATCCTCCGCAAAGTGACATAACTCGTTAAAGGTCAGCTCGCGAAATTGCGATGTTTCTTCATCTGCCCGGATATCAACAAACAGTAATTCAAGCCGCATTGTAGACTGAGGTTCTGGTTCACCCGCATCGCGAAGCTGTTGCCAATAACAATATCCGTACAACATGAGTTGAGCCCAATGCAACGACTGTTGCGAGGCCGTGACTCTATGGGCCGGCACCATTGTGGTTTTAATTTCACTTAGGCTGTGGTTTTGCGCATCGAGCAAGTCCACTCGGCCACGCAGTGTGACCTTAACCTCATCGATACTCGAAGACGCTTCTAGCCTCACTTCCGAATCGACCGGGCGTGATTTCTGAATACGTTGATGCGCTCTGATACCTTCTTTGGCAGACGGCCCTATCGGGCCCGTTAGTTCCAGGTTACCTTCACGACAAGAGAAATCAGCCAGTGCGGTGATCGACACCGTAATCTTTTTCATTTCCTAGGCATCTTCCTCGAAAGGGGTATTTTCGTTTTCATGCCCCGCTGGACGATTGGCCCATTTTATATGCACAACTCGATATGGAATACGCTGCTCTGAAAAAAAAGCCATCCAACGTCGCTGGTTTTTCTGTACCGCATCACCCGGCCCCTTAATTTCAATAAATTCGTAACCACCTCCTTTATTAAACAAGATCAGATCGGGCAAACCACTGGCGTGGTTTCTGATATCAAGCAAGATACGCTCAAACAAGACCCGCCAATGCTCTACGGGAATCCGTATTAGCGCCAGGGATAGCAGCGCGTCATCCAGTCTGGACCAATTCACTAACGGGTTAGCAATGCCCTGGCGAGATTCATAATGAGACCACACGGTTGCGGAAAAACGAATGGGATCTGCCAGCTCTTCAAAGCGCTTGGCTAAGGCTTGCTCGCGATGTGTTATAAATTCTTTCTCATAAAAATCGGCGGGCGCAGATTGAAACGGATTAAAAAAAACGCCTTCTACAGGCATAAATATAATATCCCAGATAAATAGCCCGAGCACACCACACACTAGGCTATTTTCAACATAAAAGCACTCACCGAACTGACCGTAAAACGTCCGTGCCGCAAATTCGACACGCTCCTCTGTCGGGCTTAGGGTCAGTCTGGATGTGGCTGGACGAAACGATGCAGGCTTTTGCCACCGTTTATCCAATTGTTTGGCAAGCTTGGGAAACATCGTGTGCGCGAACGCTTGCTCTTCCTCTGCCACAGGTGAATCGTGAATCTCATGGCATAGTGCCCAGGCACGCTCAAACTCTTCTATTTTATACAGCAACCTAACCTGGCGCTCTCGCGATGGCGGACGATCGGAACGTGTATATAGGCTTAAAGCTAACTCGTGTTCTTGCAACCTTTCCAGTTGCCTGGCGAGTTGGTTACGTAGCCTGTGTACTCGCCGTACGAGATGCGCATCGTGTGCCGCGGTTTCTGGCAGCGTCTTTTCAAATTCAACTATGGCATCTACGTCACTCAAGTCCAGAGAGTCAAGGTGTTCCACACAAGCCACGTAGTCCAGATGGGCATCAAGTTGGGGGCGAGAGTGAAACACACGCGATTTGCTATCGATGATATAACTTTCATAACGATTCAGACCGAGATCACGCAACACGAATTCAGAAGGGTCTTGATAGGCATTGCCGAAAAAGCACATGCAAAATACTCTATAGATGTGCTTTTGCTGTGTAGATAAATAAATATCTTCTTTTTGCAGAGTATCGAGTATCAGAGATGAATCCAGTGACTCCAGATGGGTGACAAGTTCAGCACGCTTTGCTTGCTTTAAATGATCTACTTCAAAAAGGCGTACCAACTCCGGCTTGGTGTAAAGCGATATCAACGTTGTGGCAGACTCAAGCGGGTTATTGCTGACTAATCCAAATGTGTGTAATTCCGAGGCGGCTTCTTTTAGTGAGTCTATTTCGGGGTATTTGAGTTTACTGAGCCTGAACACATCGCCCTTACGATTAAGCAAACGAATATAGAGACGCTGTGCCATTGGCTTTGCATCGCCAACCGATTGCATCCACTTTTGCTCTGTAGGATTAAGCAGCGATGCATAATGCAGCCCCACGAAATCAACGAGGCAGTGAAAGTTCTCCAGATAGTAGTCGGTATCAAGCACAGCCTAGGCTAACGGATACAACCCCATTACGTCAAAATCTAGCCGCTTAGAGCGACTAAAGCCTGGCAAAATCAGCCGGTCTTTTCGCGTATATAATGGCTCAATGAATACGAATGAAAACAACACAATTCCAACCACCGCACTGGTGCTCGGCATCGCAGGGCTTATACCCTTTATTGCAGGGGCGCTTGTGGCTCTATTTGGACCGCCTCATATCCAATCCACCGCAACATTTGCCGTAGGCGCTTATGCAGCCGTTATTCTGAGTTTTTTGGGAGGTGTGAAATGGGGCATTTTGCTGGATGACACGCACAAGCTTCGCAGCTGGTTGCCTATTACACTGAGTGTCATACCAAGTATTGTCGCCTGGGTTGCCTTACTACTGTCTTATAAAACCATGCTTTTGGTTCTAGCTGCCGGTTTGGTATTGCAGTACATCATCGATCAATACTCGGTTACTCAATCGCAGCTACCACCCTGGTTTGGCAAACTAAGAACCATTCTGAGCATCGGTGCTACTGCATGTGTGTTGGCAGCGCTTGTGGCATACAGCTAAAATACTAACCCACAACGCTATTATTGAAGCACTAACTTATCTGACACCGTCGTATGTCCGATACAAGAAGCGCCTGAATAACCCTCATCATACAGCGCCTTAACTGCTGCCTCAGCTTGTAATTGAGGCACTATGGCGAGCAAGCCACCACCCGTCTGCGGATCACACAACAGATTTTTATAGTCGTTATTTAGTGTCGCATCGATATCCCAGGCCGCTAATGCATGCTGGTTTTGGCGAAGCAAGGTACTGGCAACCTTCGCAGCAGCCAGTTCAGTGGCACCGCGCAGCAAGGCAATTTTTTCAGATTGCACGATTGCTCCAATACCTTCCTTTTTCAACATCGGTGTCAGATGCCCAAGCAAGCCAAAACCTGTGATATCGGTGAGGCCTTGTGCATCATGCTCAAACAATATTCTGGCTGCTGGCCCGTTACTGTGTTGCATATGCTCCAATGCATTGAACACATCGACGCCTTTTGCTTTGTGTTGCATAAAGCCTGCGAGCAGTACGCCAACACCCAATGGCTGGGTCAGTATCAGAGCACTTTGGCTGGGAATTTCAGCTGCATTTGAATCAGTAACAACCGATGAAGTACGCAGGCTGGATTGCTCGGCAAATGCGTTAACAACAAACCCCATTTGCAGCTCTGAGCCAAGCGCTGTATGCCCACCCAACAGCGTACAATCTGCCTCGTTTAATGCGCTTAAAGCACCTGCCATTAATGCGCTTAAGTCGCGCTCCACTAACGCTTCAGAGGCGTGCGGCAGGCTAACGATGGCTTGTGCTGAATACGCAGCTGCCTGTTCGGTTACCACATCACTCAGTGCGTGCAATGCCGCAATACGTCCAAACACAAAAGGATCAGAGCATACAGCGCTCAGTACATCCACCGACTGTATCAGCACATCACCGCGGGTTTCGACAATAGCGGTATCAGCCGCCTGCGCCACACCAGAAACCACATCGTCAGACGTAACAGCTTGCAATTGCGCCAACACCGAATGCAACACGGTTGCACCCACTTTTGCACCACAGCCTTTGCAGTGCATTAAATCGCCATTCAAATGTAATTCTTCTGATGCCAATTGTTCTTGCAAAGCAATCGGCAGTTTAAATGCCTGTGGCGGCGGCTTCATGGCTGGCAAATCCCGAAACTGCTGCATGAATTTCTGATCTATATGATTTTTCCAGTGCCATACCCAGGCGCCACCCACAGCCAAACCAGAGCGTGATGCGATGGCGGCCTTACCACCTGTTGCCATTAAAGATAAAAAATCTTTCTGAGGGACAAAGGCCTTTAGTGGTTTATTGAGTAAATAACGCCGAATATTCTGGAATAGAAAAGGTGCCTGCCTGACAGCAAATACACCCGCCTTGTCGCTGGCTGTTGGCACCTGGCTACCGATATCACCTGTCGCAAAAACACAGTCGTGGGATACGCTTTGCAGGAATTGGTTAGTTTGCACAAACCCGCGCGAATCTACATCCAACCCAGCGGCGGCCGGCCATTCAGGTGCGATAGCGGCCGTGCACCATAAGATGTCATCTAGCTCAACCCGCCGATGATCAGCTGACAACACGGCATCGGCTTGCACTTCGACAACATCAAAAGATAAATGTACTTGCACGCCCGCACGCCGAGCCGCCTCAATCGCTATATCCGATACTTTTTCTGGCCGTCCTTTTAAGGCGCGATCACCACGCACAAACCAGTGTATAGCGGTATCGGTATCGCGAAGCGCATATTGCATAGCCATCAGTAGCTCGAAGCCGCCAGCACCAGAACCCACCACACCCAGTTGTGAAGCACGTGCTTGCGCTTCATGTTTTTCTAGAACTTTGTCTAAGCCTTCGTCGAAACCGTGGGCACCTTCAGGGAGTGACTGGGTAAATTTTTCTCGAATGCCTAGCCAGCGTTCGTAAAAAGACCAGACAGGTTTTACCGGTACGCTGTGCACATCCGCACCGCTGATGTTTAGAGCCGGTGTAGAGCCGGTATCCAGCGACAGTACATCAAAACCGACTGGTGGCCGATCAGCGCTTAGCTGCACTGAGCGTCCGGCTAAATCGATACCACATGCCGTCGCTTCTATAAAACGAACATTGGCCCACTGACAAAGGCGAGCAAGATCGATATGCACCTCATCATAGCTATAGTGACCTGCAACCAGCCCTGGCAACATACCAGAGTACGGTGTGAGCACCTGCTGAGAAATAAGCGTAAGGCGCACACCCGGTAAAGGCTGCATTGCCCATTTGCGCATAAACAAAACATGACTGTGACCACCACCTATCAGGACAACATCACGTACCATCGCGACATCGTTGTTCACGAAATCGTTCTCTTGATAGAGCCAAAGCCGAGTGTTAGCCTAAACGGCATGATGTTTATCGACCCACTGCAGAATGTCATCCACGCCACCTCTAAAAACAACACGTTCTTTTTTCCCGTTTGTTTGATAGTCGTACATAGGGTCGTAGTATGTGGTGAGTAACAGTTCAATGATTGGTTCATAAGAACGGATATCCCCTGAGCCTTTGTGCTCGTTCAAGGCCGCTTCCAACAGGGTACAGGCCTCGCTGTAACGTAAACCACCCAGGCGTTTACGCACACGGGACAAACTTTGCCGATGATGGTTGGCATAGTGCTCAAAACCTGCGTCTGGGCCATCTCTATTTTGGTAACGATTGAGCAGATCCACAACATAATCCTGCATCGAGGCGTTGACCCTGTCCACCATGCCAACCTCAAGCACAACAACCGGCGCTTTTACCATAGCATCGCGCAGCACTTCTGGAATACAGGCAGAACCGATCATGCGCGCTTCATCTTCCATAAACACGATAGTAGCTCCTTGCTCTTTTAAGCGCAGCATAGCCAAAGTAATGGCATGTTCAAAATTAATATTGGACGGCTGAGGTACTTCCAGACGCCCGAAACTTGAACCACGGTGATTGGCCAGCCCTTCCAGATCCACATGATGCGCCAGCTGATTAAGCAACGATGTTTTCCCGCTACCTGTGCGCCCGCCAATCAATATGATGGGCATGCTGGCAATGCATTCCTCCAGCGCATCCATTAAATGCTGTCGCATGGCTTTATAGCCACCGGTCACCAGGGGGTAATCAACACCCGTGTCGGCCAACCAGGCTTGAACAAGGCGCGAGCGCAGCCCGCCTCTAAAGCAGTACAACGCACCATCTGGGTGAGTATCAGTAAATTCACGCCATTGTGAAACAAGGGCCGTTCGGCGCTGCTCTGGAAGTAGTTTTTTACCGAGCTCTATGGCATTTTCCTGACCGGTTTTTTTATATTCAATTCCGATTTTATGACGCTGCTCGTCATCTAATAAAGGCAGATTTGTCGCCCTTGGAATAGAGCCTCGCTTAAATTCAATAGGTGCGCGAACGTCGAGCAGCGGCGTACCGGCCAACAGTAAGTGTCTTATATCATGCAGACTGGAAGGCACTAGTCTGGAACTACCACAGCGGGCATCTTAAGAGTTATTGTCAATGAGCTGCTTGACCTTATCGCCTGCTGGAAAAGCACCTACATCAGAATACAGCCGTAGCTTGTCACGTGAATCTTTGATGTCGAGGTTGCGTAACGATAACTGACCAATTCTGTCAACAGGACTAAACGCTTCATCCTCTACTACCTCCATTGATAAATTTTCGGGGCGATAGGTGAGGTTGTCACTTTGCGTATCCAGTATGGTGTAGTCATCACCGCGACGTAGTGTGAGCGTCACCGTACCGCTGACGGCATTGCCAACCCACTTGACCAGGGTATCGCGCAACATCATGGCTTGCGGATCAAACCATCGACCCTGATATAGCAACACGCCTAATCGCCTGCCCATACTGCGATAGTTTTCAATGGTATCTTCGTTATGAATACCGTTTAGCAGACGTTCATAACAGATATGCAATAAAGCCATACCCGGTGCTTCGTAAATACCACGGCTCTTAGCTTCGATTATCCGATTTTCAATTTGATCGCACATGCCAAGGCCATGCCGCCCGCCGATGCGATTGGCTTCAGCAAATAATTCAACAGCGCTATCAAAGCTTTGCCCGTTGATCGCTGTTGGCCTGCCACGATCGAAGGTGATCGCAATTTCTTCTTCAGCAATATCAACACCGCTATCCCAGTACTTAACACCCATAATAGGTTCAACAATGTTGATTCCTTTATCAAGAAACTCAAGATCTTTGGCTTCGTGTGTGGCACCAAGAATGTTCGAATCGGTTGAATACGCTTTCTCTTTACTGGAGCGGTAATCAAAACCGTGTTTGATTAAAAATTCGCTCATCTCGCTGCGACCACCGAGCTCTTTAACAAAATCGCGATCGAGCCAGGGCTTATAAATGCGCAGGTTTTTATTAGCCATTAATCCGTAACGATAAAACCGCTCAATATCATTGCCCTTATAGGTTGAACCATCGCCCCAGATATTGACGTCATCTTCCTGCATGGCTTTGACCAGTATCGTTCCAGTCACAGCGCGACCCAAAGGGGTCGTATTAAAGTAACGCTTACCGCCGCTTTCAATATGAAACGCGCCACACATGATGGCTATCAGACCTTCGTGCACCATAACTTCACGACAGTCGACAGTGCGTGCAAGTTCGGCCCCGTAGTCTTTCGCACGCCGCGCAATATCGGTGAAATCGTCTTCATCTGGCTGGCCAAGATCGGCTGTGTAAGCATAAGGCAGCGCCCCTCTTTGTCGCATCCAGGCTATGGCTGCTGAGGTGTCAAGACCACCAGAAAACGCCAGACCAACCTTCTCGTTCACTGGCAGGGACAACAAAATAGTATTCATGAAATTTAAATAAGGTACGTGAGGCTGCGCGTATTCAATGGACTTATCAGTGTACCAAAGCGCAGGCGCTGGTGCTCCCCTGCCACTAACGTTCTTTGACGTAAGGGATGCCAACCGCTTTGGGCGCGATCGCCTTGCCGATAAAACCTGCCAACAACACCACAGTCAGTATGTATGGCAATGATTGAATCAATTGCACCGGTACTTCGCCCACCACCGGTAAAATAACGCCCTGCAGACGGATGGATAAGGCATCCAGGAAGCCAAACATCAGGCAGGCTAGTAATGCTGGCAGCGGTCGCCATTTTCCAAAAATAAGCGCCGCCAGGGCAATATAACCCTGCCCCGCTGTCATTTCACGCACAAACGCAGCGTTTTGAGCAATTGCTAAATAGGCCCCGGCAATGCCACATAAGGCTCCGCAGATCGCTACCGCGCTGTAACGCAATCGACTGACCGACAAGCCCGCCGTATCCACCGCAAGCGGATTTTCACCCACGGCCCGCAGTCGCAAACCAAAACGGGTGCGATACACGACCCACCAGGTGAACAACACCGATATAAGCCCCAGGTAAACCAATAGGCTATGACCACTGATCACATCTGCATAGAATTGACCCAGCACAGGCAGATTTTGAGCGGCTGTTGCACCAGGTAACTCCACTGGCATAAAGCGTTGTTCGCTCATCAACGATGGTGTTTGACCGCCGGTTCTAAATAAAGCAATACCGATAACGACGGTAAGCCCCGAGGCCAGTATATTGATAGCCAGACCACTGACGACTTGATTGCCGCGATGGGTAATACAGGCAAAGCCATGCACCATTGCTAAAAACATACTGACTGCCATCGCACTGAATAAAGCTAACCAGGCAGAGTCATAGAGTGCGGCTACTGCACCAGCTGCAAATGCACCTGCCAGCATTTTCCCTTCCAGGCTGATATCCACGATGCCGGAGCGTTCGGAAAACAGCCCTGCCATGGCACATAGAATGAGCGGTGTTGACACTCGCATGGTGGCATCTAAGGTTGCAAACAAAGTGGCTAGCCAATCCATGGTCAAACAGCCGCAACCGGCACGGGGCGCACCATCAAATACAAACGCACCACCCAGGGCCTTAGCATCAAGCTAAGCGCGCCGCAAAAAAGGATAATTAAGCCTTGTATGGCAACGACCATTTCACGGGTGATTTTGGGAATCTCAAACGCAAGCTCAGCACCACCTTGATACAACACGCCAAATAACAAGCTGGCCATGATAATGCCAACCGGGTGGTTACGTCCCATCAGTGACACCGCAATGCCAGTGAAGCCATAGCCTGCCGGAAAATTCATGATTAAACGGTGATTAACACCCATGATTTCATTGACAGCGACGAAGCCTGCCAAAGCACCTGAAATACACATGGTAATCACCACAACACGCTTAGGCCTGATACCCGCATAGACAGCAGCCGATTCACTAAAACCTGCCGTGCGCAATTCGTAACCCCAGCGTGTACGCCAAATGTAAATCCACACCAGCACACAACACAGCAGCGCAAAAAAGAACGACATGTTGAGTGGCGTCTTGGTTACGGTGAACCCAAACCAGGCTAAAAATTCGTGCATTTTAGGCAGCCAGGATACGGGCTCAAAGTACCGTGATTCTGGTGACATTTGCCCGGGCTTGATTAGCACATTGACCAATAAATACACCATGAGTGATGATGCAATGAAATTAAACATGATGGTGGTGATCACAACATGACTACCACGATAGGCCTGCAACCAACCTGGAATAAACGCCCACAATGCCCCAAAAAGGGCGGCCGAAAGAATGCCTAATGGAATTAGCAATAAGGCAGGCAGTGTGTTATCGAAGGCCAAAAAAACTAAAGCCACACCCAAGCCACCAATGTAGGCCTGCCCCTCACCACCAATATTAAATAAATTGGCATGAAACGCGACAGCCACGGCCAGGCCTGTAAAAATAAAATTGGTTGTGTAGTAGAGCGTGTAGCCTACACCTTCATCGTATCCAAACGCACCGTTTAACATGATGCCTACAGCGGCGACAGGATCTACTCCTATAGCCAGCATAATTAAACCTGCAAAAAACAAGGCAAGCAGAATATTCAGTATCGGAATGACAATGATTTCCAGCCACGCGGGCAAGGTAATGTTGCCGGTGTTCATGCCACATCCTCATGAGCATTCGCCATCATTAACCCAAGCGTAGTTTTGTCAGCATTCTTACCGGCAACTTCGGCAACAATGCGGCCTTCGCACATCACAATAATGCGATCGCTTAGCGCCATGATTTCATCAAGTTCAACAGACACCAACAGTACGGCACAACCTGCATCACGCATGTCCACTATTTTTTGATGAATTAATTCGATAGCACCAATATCAACACCACGGGTAGGCTGCCCGACCAGTAAAACCTCTGGTGACTTATCAAGCTCGCGTGCCAAGATCAATTTCTGTTGATTGCCGCCTGAGAACATCGCGGATTTTAATTTCGGATCACCAGGACGAACATCAAAACCACTCATCAGGCGCTGACACATACTTTTAATGCTCGACAACTGCAATAGGCCTCGCCAGGTAAACTGCTCTTCGTGTAAGTACCCCAACACTGACGTTTCGGCTGCACTAAAGGCCTTGACCAATCCAAGCTTGAGCCTGTCCTCTGGCACATGATTGACTCGCAGTTGCCGCATCAGGAGCGGATCGACCGCTTCTGACGCACTGGCACGCTTACCGTTGATTACAAAGTGGCCTGAGGTGGGTGGCAGGATACCCGCCAAGACTTCAAGCAAAGCGCTCTGGCCATTCCCGGCAACGCCAGCCACACCCAATATTTCCCCACTTTTAACCTGCAGATTGACATTTTTCAAACGGCTTTGACCGCGCTCGTTAATCAGGCCTATATCGTTTACATCAATTCTCAAAGGGGTATCGCTTGCCAGCATGGTCTCACGTTGATGGTTTTTTTCAATGAGCTTTCGCCCTACCATCAATTCAGCCAACGCTTGCATTGAGGTCTCTTGGGTATTTAGATGTGCAACCATTTCTCCCTGACGTAAAACAGAAACAGTGTCGGTAATATCCATGATCTCGCGTAGCTTGTGCGTGATCAGAATCACCGTGACACCCTGCTCACGCAAAGCACGCAGAACGGCAAACAGTTGATCCGCTTCTTGCGGGGTTAACACGCCAGTGGGTTCATCCAGAATCAAAATTTCTGCTTTACGGTACAGCGCTTTTAGAATCTCTGTGCGTTGCTGTTCGCCCACTTGAAGGTTTTCAACCAGAGCATCGGGGTCGACGGATAATTGATAGGTGTCAGATAAGCGTTGCAGTTCCGCGCGTGCGTCTATTGCGCTGCGATTAATTAGCGCATGCTCTTCAGCACCGAGCATGACGTTTTCGAGCACAGAGAATGTTTCTACCAGCATAAAATGCTGATGCACCATACCGATACCCGCATCTATCGCGTCTCGAGAATCATGGATAGTGGCTTTACTTCCATTGATGAATATATCGCCTAGGTCGGCTTGATAAAAGCCATAGAGAATGCTCATCAAAGTTGATTTGCCAGCACCGTTCTCACCCACGATGCCGTGGATAGTGCCAGCGTGTACTTGAAGGTCTATGTCTTGATTTGCGCGAACGGTGCCAAACCGTTTGGATATCTTTTTCAGCTCAATGGCGTAGGCCGATACAGGCTCTATAGTGGAACTAGTGGAACTGTTTTTAATAGCGCTGTCGGCATGTTTAACCATGTTGGCTGATGCAAGCTCTAAATGATTAATGTTCGAATATCTTGTGGAGATATAAGCACAAGCGCTGTATATGAGCAAAGGTGCTGACAACGTTCATTGTGTCAGCACCTTTGCATTCAATACCTTTCACTTTCCGCGCACGCAGGCGGCGCAGAACCAGGCTAACGATTCAACTAAGGGCAGTTGTTGTCGTCTGTGTAGTTATGTACGGCAAGTTCGCCAGAAACGATTTTCGCTTCTGCATCTTTAAGAGCGGCTTTCATTTCATCTGAGATTAAGCCTTCGTTGTGCTCATCTAATGACCAACCTACCGCGCCTTCATTTAAACCAAGCACTTGAATACCTGGCTCCCAAGTATCGTTCATTGCAGAGGTGAACACTGTATAGGCTGCAACGTCAACGCGCTTAAGCATTGAGGTAAGCATGGTGCCCGGTTGCAGATAGTTCTGGTTTGAATCAACACCGATAGCAAGCTTGCCACTGTCCTTTGCAGCTTGGTAAACACCCACACCGGTACCGCCTGCTGCTGCGTACACTACCTCAACGCCTTTATCAAATTGACTCTTTGCAAGCTCACTACCGCGACCAGGATCGTTCCACGCCGCAGGCGTTGTGCCAGTCATATTTTCGATAACCGTGGTTTCTACATTGACGTGTTGCGCACCCTGACGATAGCCACAAGCAAAACGACGGATCAACGGAATGTCCATACCACCAACAAACCCAACGGGCTTGCCTTCTGATGCCATGGCAGCTGCCATACCGACCAGGAACGAACCTTCGTGCTCTTTAAACAATATGGATTGCACGTTTGGCAAATCAACAACACCATCGATGATTGAGAACTTCACATCAGGAAATTCTTTAGCAACGATTTCCAATGGACCCGCCTGTGCAAAACCGATAGATAAAACCGGGTTGGCTCCGCGTTGTGCCATGCGGCGTATTGCCTGTTCGCGCTGGGCTTCGTTAGTGACTTCAAATTCTCGGTATTCAATGCCGTTTTCGGCTTTGAATTTTTCAACACCGTCGTAAACGCCTTGATTAAAAGACTTGTCAAACTTGCCACCCATGTCAAAAACCACAGCCGGCGAAATATCCGCCGCGTTGGCAACTGACGCTGCCAGCACGGTTAAAGCGATAGCCCCAAATTGAGCAATTTTCATAAAAAACTCCCTAAATTTTTATCAAGCTGTTAAACCGCAAGCCCTGCGGGCTCGGGCACATGCACGAAAGTTTACCACGCCTGCTACTTTGCGCTATCCGCGGCATCTCGTGCCTCAATTAGTAATGCGGCAAGCTGCTCAAAACTGTCCTTGTAGTAGTAAGGTGTGGTTTGATCCGGGCTTTGGGCGTTTTCTTCATTCACCCCAAAATCCAGCCCCTTGCCGGCAAGCACTTTGTATTTTTTCATCACCCCCGGCTTGTTAGAGCTCGGGCGCTCAGCCTCTTCCAGATAACCTAAAGACATCAATAACTTGTTCGCCCTTACGGCAGAAAGCGGCACATCATGCTCTTTCAGCAACTTGGTCATCGATTCAACATCAGAACCTTTCATCAGGAACCTCCATCGTTTTGGATAATGTCAGGTCGAAGCTGCTTCATTTTCGTCATCACTGGCGTCACGGAAGGCTTCTGTCATGGTTTGCGCATCCAGAGGACTGGCACCCACCAATTCGAGTATATCTTCGCCCATCAGGAGGGCAGTTTCAAATGTCTCTGGATAGGCCCGGTCTGCACCATTGCTGACCAGCTGGTTTTTATCCACGGCATCGGTGGCTCTGGATACGATTGTCATCTGCGGATACTGCCGCCGTATACGGCGCACCAGCTGCTCCGCACGCTCCTGATCATTGATCGCCAAAACCAGCACAGCAGCACGTTCAATACCTGCAGCTTCCAGTAGATCAGGACGCAGCGCATCACCATAAAAACCGACAAAACCTTCGCTGCGCAACTCGCTAAAATATTCAGGGTTATGGTCTATGACCGCCGTACGATAGCCGTTTTGTTTGAGAAGACGCGCAATGACACGTCCTATTCGCCCAAAGCCTGCAACAATGACCTGAGAGTCGGCAACAGCACCGGCCTCTAAACCGGTGTTGTTTTGTTCCGACGCCGGGATAAGATCCCGTTTTTCAGCGCTGATTAGCAGCAGTGGGGTTGTCAGCATCGACAGCGCTACGATAACAATAAGTTCAGAACTCAGTTCGTTACTGATGGCGTGATGAGTTAATGCATAAGCGATCACAACAAATGCAAGCTCACCACTTTGTGATAACACGGTGGCCAACCAGATGCGCTGCCGCCTCGGTACTGAAGAGAAGCGCAGAATGTTGCGTAATACCCAAGTTTTAATAGCCACTAACATCACCACCAATGCAATGAGTTCTAGCGGCTTGCCAATAAATGTACCGATGTTTACCGTCATGCCAACCGAGATAAAGAACAAGCCATAGATCAATTCCCTAAACGGTCTTATCGCAATGTTCACAGCGGAGCCGTACTCTGAACGTGTCAGCAAGAGCCCTGCGAGCAAGGCGCCTAACTCCATTGGCACATCCATAAGGCGCATCAACAACAATGAAGCAATGATCAACAACAGCGAAAACGCCGTGAACATATCATCAAGACCGATACCGGCCATGTAGCGCAAAAGATGCGTTAACAGATAATGGCCAGCCAGTGCAATTGCCAGCACAACAACCACGGTGCGAAAGAACAATGGCCACGCACTGCCTTCAGTCACGGCTGCTTCAAACCCCAGCAGTGGGAAAAAAACCAATATGGGTACGATTGCCAGGTTTTGGGATAACAGTAAACGTCGTCCGGTGTCGGTGAGAGTAGAACCCGCCGGGTACTTCTCACGAAACGCCTGGTTAGCCAGAGTACTTGACGACAAAGCCAATGCAACGCCTGCGACCATCGCATGGTGCCAGGGCAGCTCGATCAATAGCGATACCAGAAACACCAACAAAAAAGTCAGCCCAAGATGCAAGCTACTCAAGGAGAAAAAATCTTCGGCGACTCGACGTACACGTTCTGGCGAGGCTTCAAGTGCAATGATCAACAACAAAACAATCGTACTGATCTGCAAGGACACCGCAATGGTGTCAGCATCTCGAATGACAGCCAGCCCCCAAGGGCCTATCAAGATACCGGCAAGTAGATAACCAACCGATGCACCCAAACCCACTCGTTTGGAAATCGGAACAACCACAAGGGATAACAACAAAAAGACAAATACCGTTGGCAACCAATCGCTACTAGTGACCACCGTACACCCCAAGCCGTATAGACAAGACTAACGATAAAGACACCATGATCACGCTTTTAATAGGCATGCTCAACACTTGTCAGGCTTGCTAATGCGCTTGTTTATGAATTGCTTGCGCATGACTTACCCAGAAATTCTTCTTAGATCGTACATTGTGCACTAACTGAAGCTCAGGGTGAACCCTTTGCACTCACCTTAGCGAGGGCATCCAACAGCGCCTGGAGGGAAGTTTGTTCAGGCCGCGCGTGCAGCGCGAATAGTCCAGCTTTCGAGAAAATTATTCAACCAGTCGGTGATGGCTGCATCGTGGGCTAGCGCATCGACCAAGTGTTGTTGACGCGTTGGCTCATCCAGAACACCGGTAGGCCGTTTTTTATTACGTTCATGCCACAGGCGCAACACAGCAAGGTTCACTTCTGGGTGAAATTGCACGCCGAGTGTGTGTTCACTGATACTGAATGCCTGATTTGGGAAAGTGTCGTTATAGGCAAGATGGGTTGCACCACTAGGCAATTCAAAGCCTTCAGAATGCCATTGCATGACTGTCAGCGGTTGACGCATAAACGCGCCCGCCTGTGCAGTCGGCTTGACCTCGCAAAAGCCAACTTCTTTGAGAGCCTGAGGATGTGCACTGATTTTGGCACCCATGACTCTGGCCATCATTTGCGCCCCCAGGCAAATACCGAAAAACGGTTTTTCTTTATGCAAACACTGCTCGATAAATGCCAGTTCGTGCCGAACCCACTCATGCTCTGTGCAATCGTTTGCGCTGCCGGCACCTCCGAAAATAATAACACCCGCGTATAAATCAGGGTTTGGCAAGGTCTGCCCGGATGCGGGGTAGCACCAGTCGAATGCGGTCCCCGAGCGCTCCATCCATCGCGCGCAGCGATCAACATTCCACCCTTCAGAATGCTTTACTAGAAGATATTTGTTGGTGTGCCCTGACATAAACCGTGCTGATGATAATTCGCAACATCTCAAACAATACCGATTTACCGAGCGCCATACAAGCTGGCTGCTCTTTTCAAATCCCTCAGTCTTGTGGCGGTTAATCACAAATAATATTGAGTGTATTTCCCGCTAAATTAAGTGAATCAAAGCACGCGAATCCAAAAAGTTGTCGATATCGCGGTAAGACCGCCTGGGTCGGTTGCTTGTATTCGCAGGTTTCGAACCCAAACGGCCGTGGCTGGGCTGCCGCTGACGACACCTGTGTTCCTGTTTATGGTCACGCCCAACGGCAAGGTGTTACCGATTACGCTGTATGTGAGTGTGTCACCGTTTGAATCGGTAAATTGAGGTCGTACCGGAGTGATTAGGCCGCCCAGTGGAATGCCTTGGTTAAACACCGTCCCCGCTACAAAAACGGGTGCAGCATTGGGAGGAGGCAATATCGGTGTAACGGTGATACTAAACGCGTTGGTGCTTACCGACGCACCATCCGGATCCGTTGCACGCAGCCGAAGGCCACTGTATACGCCTTCCTCAGTTGGAGTACCGCGCAGCACACCATCTGCTCCCACACTGATACCGGCAGGGGCATTTCCGGTCAGCGTAATGGTTAACTGATCGCCATCGGCATCGTTAAAGTTGCCTCTTATCGGTGCAATGGATTGGCCGATTGTCAGCGATTGATTAGATAAGTTTCCACCCACGGTGGGTGCTAAATTTGTAGAATTCACCACGGTTGTAAAGCGAATACGCGTTGGCGCGTTAAACCCGTCGTCAGCCAGTACAGTGACACCAATAGCACCTGCTGCTGAAAAGAACCCGCTAAGTAAGCCGGTATTAGGATTGATGCTCAGCATGGCTGCGGGATCTTCGTCCAGCACACGGTACATCAGCTGCTGAGCCTCAGGATCGGTAAAAAAAGGCGCAACGTTCAGTTCAAATGCCTCCCCTTCCAACACAGCCTGAGAGGGAATTGGCGTACTCTCCAACGGCAAGTTTTCCAGCACTTCTACGGCAATGTCCAGCGGCACAGCATTGTTGCCATCTGATGCCGAGATGGTGAGCGAATACTCGCCCACATCAACAGATTCAGCCGTACCGGATAATACACCATTAGCCGTAAGTGAAATTTGACCGGACGGTGGCAAGGAACCACTGCCTACGGAAAAACTTAAATCGCTTCCTTCTGGATCAGTAAAGACACTGGCCAATGAGGTTTCGTAGGGTATACCGGCAATGATAAAAAGCTTGGGGAAGTTATCCGCAACAGTCGGTGGATCATCCCTGGCAACGATGATTAAGTTGACTGTTGCAGCGGATGAATTTTCCCCATCGCTTATCTGGTATTCAAAAGAGTCTGTCGTGTTTGCCTGTAAGTTTCCGCCCGAATGCGCATAACTGAAACCACCATCAGCACGTAATTCAAAAAAATCGGCAAATTCAGGAGAACGCACTGGTGTTAATTCAACACTTAGCCCAGCGTTTCTAATGTCCTCGTCATCACGGTCATTGGTTAGTATGTTGAGTGCGTCACCCCCAAACACTTCGAACACATCACCTTCGAGCAGCGTGAATGTGTCGTCTTCAGCAACTGGCGGTTCATTAAACGACTGCAGACAAAAGGTTGATTCCTGTACACCAGAGCTGCCCTCATTATCTGTGGCCGATAAGCGGTAGGTGACACCTACAGGCGCACGCAGCTTTGGCGCAACAATTAAAAATGAAACCTCACCTCCTTGCGGCGATCCCTGCTGCTCTATGGAGACGCGGCAAGCCTGTTGCTCAGTGCAGGCATCTTGCAAGGTATCGGCGGCGAGCTCCACATCAAACCCATCAAGGCCAGCACATTGTCCAATGTTGCCCTGCTCAACTGGCTCTTCGCTCCAGCTAAAGCTACTCACAACGCCATCAACATCGACGCTGCTGGCTTTTAGTACAAGGCTGGTTTCCTCGCGCAGCACCAGCGTATCCGCTAGCGAACCATCGTCAAAGCTTATTTGGGCTGTAGGGACACCGTTTTCAGAACGGCCCGTGGAATCGACCCAATCACAGCCCGTTAGACTGGCGAGGATCAATGAAATTGTCAGATATTCGACGCGCATAGCGTTAGTTTAGAACATGAACAGGCATTCGTTGTGATTGATTATTGGACAGATTTACAAAAATTCATGGAAGCCCTCAGCACGCCCTAACTGGCGGACTTGAGTGTTGTTGGCATTTCAAATCCGCTGCAGCCCAGTGTTTATGGGCCTCTTGGATTACCTAAGTACTTGAACAACACTCAAATCCACCATTTAACTTTTGTTACCGTAGGCGCTAAGCGTGTCGACAAACGAAGCCAGGACACGTTCGAAATCAACCTGCATACAGGCCGCCGTTGTGCCGGGGCGATTTTTCCAATGATCCGTAACGTAATCGTAGCCTTTTCGATCCATGGCCAGCTGCCCTGCTGCGACGCCGCTATGAATCACTCTTGCCGGCCCGCTGATGGTTTCAAACGCACCCGGTAAAACGGTGTAGGCAACCGCGGCGGCATCGTGCATGGCACAACCTGGCTCTGCCATACCAATGGCGGCACCCTTATTAGAGTAAAAATCGACGTAGAAACGACTGGTGTCCCAAAGCAGCTGTCCACAGCGACCAGCACTGTCACGAACCGTCGCTAGGTGTGTATCGGTCAGCATGATGGTGTGAGTCACATCAAGCCCCACGATAACCATTGGCCAATCGGCCGCCAAGAGCGCATCGGCTGCGTGCGGGTCGTTATAAAAATTGGCTTCCGCTAGCGGCGTGACATTGCCAGGCTCATCAACGGTACCGCCCATCACCACAAGTTTGGCTACAAGTTCCGGCAAAGCAGGCTCAAGCTCCAACGCAAGAGCAATATTGGTGAGCGGACCTACTGCAATGAGGGTAAGTTCACCAGGGTATTTTTTTGCCTGTTGCACAATGTATTCAGCCGCGCTCAGTGCTGCTAAGTTCGCATGAGCGGCACTGGCATCAAGCGGCGCTGGAGACGCTGGATAGCAGTTACCAATGCCATCATCACCATGTACAAATTCGGAGTGAGGCAGTGGCTCTTGAACCAGTGGAATTGCAGCTCCTTTTGCAACGGCCACATTTTTAGCGCCAAGCTGATCGAGAAGATACTGCGCATTGCGTGTTGTCTTCTCAATACTGACGTTACCAAACACCGTCGTTAGCGCCAGCAGCTCGATGTCCGGATGTGCCAGTGCATAGGCAATCGCCATAGCGTCATCTATCCCGGGGTCGGTATCCAGTATTACTTTAAACATACTTAGCGCTCTTTAAAAATGAATCAACATCGTTATTCATAGGAATACTGGGTGTCGCACCGGCAGCCGTTACAGACAAAGCACCTGCGGCACAGGCCTTGTGTAATGCTTCAGCTGTTGGATGACCATCGATAAGTCCGGCCAAAACATACCCCACGAACGTATCTCCTGCACCGGTTGTGTCAATGGCCGTAACAGTGGGCGCTTTTACCTCAAAACGCTGATCACCATGCATCAGCACCGCACCACGAGCCCCGAGTGTGAACACGATCTGGGTGTTTGGATACGTTTTAGAAAGAAGCTGCATAATCTCAGCTTCATTGCTTATTACATTGCCTTGCGCTTTAACCAGTGTTCGTGCTTCCACCTCGTTTAAAATCAACACATTGCACAGTGCTAACGGTAACTCACTCACACCCGCTGTCATGGGTGCCGGATTGAACGCAAGTTTTAGTTGTTTATTTTTCGCAATTTCGAACACATGCGACAGAGCATTACACTCGTTTTGAATCAACAGCCAATCACCTTTTTCGGCCTGTTCTAACATGGCTAACAGACTATTACGATCAAAACTCTGGTTCGCACCACCATGCAGTACGATTGCGTTTTCACCCTGCTCGTCTACCTGAATAATGGCGTGGCCACTTGCCTGGTCAACGCATTGGGTGTGTGTCGTATCAACACCTGCCACATGTAATGCTTCTATTGCCCATTGATCGCTGAGCCCAACGCGCCCCACATGAGACACCCGAGCACCAGCTCGCGCTAAGGCCACTGACTGATTGGCACCTTTACCGCCAAGTACCGTTTCCAAGGTTAGGCTGGGTATGGTCTCCCCCGGGTTCACCAAATGATGAACGCGATAGACATAATCGATATTGATAGATCCAAAGTTATACACGGTCATATCGGCTCCTCCGGCACTAGTGTATCCTGCAATCCCTTGCAATGCCTGACGATGGGCTGAAAACAAAAGCAGCGGCTGATCGCCTAAAATACAAAACATGAATTATCCGCAGACCGTCAGCATTATTGAAGTGAGCCCCCGAGATGGGCTTCAGAACGAAAGTCAGGCGATATCGATCGAGGATAAACTGGCTTTGATCAATCAACTGGCTAATGCCGGTGCCAAAGACATCGAAACTGGCAGCTTTGTCTCACCGAAGTGGGTGCCGCAAATGGCCGATACGGCTGATGTGTTTAACAGGCTTGCACCTGCCGAAGATGTCAGTTATTCCGCTCTCGTACCGAACCAAAAAGGGCTGGACCTCGCACTTGAAAGTGGGGTTGCAGAGATCGCATTATTTGCGGCAGCAACAGATGAATTTTCATCCAAGAACCTTAATTGTTCCGTCGAAGAGAGCTTAGAAAGATTCGATGTTCTGGCACAAAAGGCACATAAGGCCGGAATGCGTGTTAGAGGGTATCTATCTTGTGTACTGGGATGCCCCTATGCAGGCCAGGTAGACCCAAAGAGAGTCACGCAATTGGCAAGCAGGTTAATCGAATTCGGCTGTTATGAAGTCTCTCTCGGAGACACCATTGGCACCGGCACGCCAGGATCCACCAGCGCGCTGTTTGAGCAATTTGAACTTTCGAATATCCCAGCGAATAGGTTGGCAATGCATTGCCACGATACCTATGGTCAGGCGCTGGCCAACATTCTGATCGCCCTGCAACACGGTGTTAGTAGAATCGATGCATCTGTAGCAGGCTTAGGTGGTTGCCCCTATGCGAAAGGGGCTTCAGGGAATGTTGCGACTGAAGATGTCGTTTATATGTTAGATGGCTTAGGTATCGAGCACGGCTTGGATTTGAACAAGCTTATTGACACGGGCAATTTTATAGCGGGCGTTTTGGGTAAAGAAAACCAATCGCGTGCAGCTAAAGCGCTGCGCGCTGCTCGTTAACGTTTTACAGGACTATTGATGTCACTTGATATTTATTCACCCTGCATAGGCATATGCAAGATTAAAGAAAGCACGCAACGTTGCAGTGGCTGTGAGCGCACCATTGATGAAATTACTCGTTGGCGCACAATGGATGATGAAGAAAAACTGGCGGTATTAACGGCTTCGGTTTTACGCAGACGGGAGATCCAAACTGAGGTGAATGCCGACCAGCAACATAGCGAACAACAGGATCAAAAACCCGCTCGGTAAAATGATCGTGATGGCGAAACCTCCGATTAGTACTCAAGCAAACACTGAAAGAAGCGTTAACAAACCCCCACTACGCCTAGCAAACCAGACAGATCTTTTAATTCAGCAGAGGACTTACCCGGCAAGCGTTCTACCGGTTGCGAGTAACGATTAATCCAAGCTACCTGAAAACCGAAATGTGCCGCCCCGGCAGCGTCCCAGGCGTTGGATGACTGAAAACTGATTTCTGCTGGCGTTAGATTAAGCGCATCACAGGCCAGCTGGTACACGCTCGGATCAGGCTTAAAAATGCCGGCGGCTTCTACAGAAAATTGATGACTTATAAGCTGATCCAGTCCAGCACTGTTTACCGCCGCTTTAATCATCGCTGGCGAGCCGTTTGTCAGAATTGCACAAGGGATACCGGATTGGTTAAGCACCTGGAGAACGTGCTTAACCTCAGCAAACGCATCTAAGGAGAGATAAGCCTGCATTAGTTTTCCATGCAACTGTTTGTCGGCTATGCCGGTTGCATCCATCGCATAGTGCAATGCATCTGAGGTCACTTCCCAAAAATCGGTATGGCATTGCATGAGACTGCGTAACCAAGTGTACTCAAGCTGCTTGGTTCGCCACAGGGCAGAGAGTTCTGCGTGGCGTGGCCCCACGTCGGCCTGCAAACCACCCACGGCGCTGTGCACATCGAACAGCGTTCCATAGGCATCGAACACACAGGCTTTAACAGGTACTACAGGCGCGGCTTTTGTCATAGCTTGCTTACTCTCAATTTAAGCGGATTTTAGTGAAATTGATTGTGTTTAAGTACGTGCATTACTAGCACATGCCCAGACTAGGTTACTGGAGGTATGGAATACGTTGTAGTGACATGCGCTACAGGCTGAGACGGAGTTCCACCATCACTGTACAAGGTGATCTCTCCTATGGCCAGCCGCTTACCCAGTTTGAGCATGCGCGCTTTGGCCAGTATATCGCCTGGATCAGGTTTGGATAAAAAATTGATGGATAAATTGGTCGTAACAGCAAGTTCGACTGGACCAATTTTACTCATAACAAGGGCGTACATAGCCGCATCTGCTAAACCCATCATTATGGGGCCTGCAACAGTACCACCTGGGCGCAAAAATTCCTCTTGATAGCAGGCCCGCATCAGAACGCTATCGCGATTTATTTCTTCAAGCTTCAAACCCATCGTCTGCGCAAACGGCAAGCGCTTGGCCACAATTTCGTCGAATTCTTTAATGGTGAGCTTTAGTTCCACTGGGCATTACTATCTAAAAAAGGCTTCGCAGTAAGCATATCAGCGATACATGCGCTGCAGGCAATACCAAACCGACAAAACAGTCAATCTACTGCGGCCTTGCCCACCAGGGTATACAATGGCACACTGTACTGATTCCAAATATTGTCTCTTTTGTACCTTAGCAGGTTTCCAGCTATGTCTATGCCATCGTCACCATTGCTTGTTGAAAACAGTAACGCTATCACTACGCTAACGTTCAATACGCCGGATAATTTCAACGTACTCAGCGAAGAAATGCTATCGGCATTGCAAAATGCCATCGACGAAGTGGACGACTCTGTACGAATGGTGGTGATAAAAGCCAACGGCAAAGCCTTTTGCGCAGGTCATGATCTAAAACAAATGAGCAACACACGCGAGCAAGAGTATTACAACGCTCTGTTCAAACGCTGTTCCAGTGTCATGAACGGCCTACTCGCGCTTGATCAGCCTGTTATAGCGCAGGTGCAAGGCATTGCCACGGCAGCGGGTTGTCAGCTTGTTGCCAATTGCGACCTTGCGATTGCCGCCGATGATGCACGCTTTGCAGTATCAGGCATTAACGTCGCGCTTTTTTGCAGCACGCCTGCCGTGCCATTATCTAGAAATATTTCCCGTAAGCGCGCATTTGAAATGCTCATGAGTGGTGAATTTATATCAGCGGAAAAAGCGCTAGATTGGGGATTGATTAACGCATCAGTGCCAGCACACGATCTCGATAACGCAGTGAAAGATATGGCCAATAAGATAATTTCGAAATCAGCTGTTGCGG
The DNA here is from genome assembly GCA_964435305.1 of uncultured Granulosicoccaceae bacterium. Lineage (GTDB taxonomy): Bacteria > Pseudomonadota > Gammaproteobacteria > Granulosicoccales > Granulosicoccaceae > Granulosicoccus. The sequence continues at coordinate 500 of CAYSZH010000015.1, read as the reverse complement.
TGAGTACAGGCAAAAAAATGTTTTACAAGCAGCTGGAAATGCCTTTGCAACAAGCCTACAATTTCGCCGGAGAAACCATGGCATGCAATATGATGAGTGAGGATGTACTTGAGGGAATTACCGCTTTTAAAGAGAAACGCAAACCTGAATGGAAGAACAGCTGAACAGCATTGAATTCTTTTTATACTAACGGCTTATACTAACGGCGCATTGTAACAGCGCGTTGTAGCGAGATTAAAAACCAGCCGCTTTCTTTAAGTAACCGTACTCAGCACTGGCCTCTCGATCAGCCACCCACTGCTCAAACTCCTCGGCCGACAAAGGATAGCTAATATAATACCCTTGAACTTCGTCGCACTTGAAATCAATTAGCGTATTTAATTGCGTTTCACGCTCAACGCCTTCAGCTACCACAGTTAAATCCAGATTTTGGCTTAGCGTAATAATTGCCGAGACTATCGCTGCATCACCCTTGTCAGCATCAAGATCGGCGACAAACG
>CAYSZH010000014.1:0-50467 GCA_964435305.1 uncultured Granulosicoccaceae bacterium | reverse complement strand
CGACGAGTATCGGCGTTGGCGTTGGTCACGCCACCGGTATTCTCGTCCATATCAATGACCCAGGGTTGTCCTGAGTTTGCAGATCGATTACGCCATTCTTCTACAAACTCTCCAGCAAACTCAGGGTCGTACTGGATTGAGGACGCGGTGAATTCATCATCTCCAACAATTTGCTCGTAGTCTTTAAAATCGTTTATCTGGGTATGAACCGCGATGGGCTTTTCTGACCAGTCAAGCGCTCTAATGTAGTTTGCGTGTTTGCGTAATTCGCTAACAGCAAAGTCATTTTCCTCGCCCAAATTCCATTTTGCTGCCAGTAGATAACCAAAGCGCGCAACGAGCTCTCTAAAGAACAGCATACGCTCGACACCAAGCTCGCCGTTATCAAACCAGCGTTCATTGGCGAGTTCCGTTTCGCTCAATACGATATTCAGCGCAATGCCGCGACGCTGAGCATGGGAAAGTACCTGGTTCCACTGATAGAGTTTGCTGATGTCGTAATGCGTTTTAGCATTTCGATTGTTGGCAGCCGATAGGAACGGGTAGGTGTCCTGCCCATCTCCACCTAAGTTCATGGGCAAGAAGTAAATTGAATTCACTTCCTGCTCTGCCAGATAATTTAGGGCACCGGTAATGCCTAAGCTGTCGGCACCGGTTTGGCCGTTACTGAAAACGGGGTCATCACTTAATGCGTTTTGTCGGTGAGCGGCAAAGTCATGCAGAAAGCGTGGGTTTCCGCCCTGGTCCATGGTCCCGTCGAAACCTTCGTAACCGAGAAAGTTTTCGGGGCTGTCTGTGCCGCCTTTTAACCAGTATGGCCCGTCAGCAAATTTCAAGTAATGCCCGCCCACATATTGCAAGCGTCCGTATTTAAGAAACCCAGGTGCATCGAAATTTTGTTGCACGACCTCAAAACTTCCCGAAGCGTCATTTAGAGCGACGCTATTGCCGGCCGATAAATCCAGATTGATTGCGATCTGGGTTCCACTGTGAATCGCTGCCGAGTATTCCCACACGCCCGTTTCATCGGCTGAAAATCGGATTTGCCATTGGTTGCCTGAGCCACCACCTGAGCCGTTGCCTGCAAAAAAGCCGGGTACAACGGTTGTTCTGCCGCTGGGTGAGGTGAGGGTGACACTCAATCGGTAGTCCAAAAACGGGTTTGTATTCTGGTCAGACTCATTCGCGCTGGGGCCGTCAAACGACAGGGTCAGTGGAGCCCATTTGGTTGGGTTAGCTGAAACGCTAGCGGCTTGTGAATTTGAGACACAAGTTACACAGGAAATCAGCGCAAGAAAAGCGACAATCAGGGACTTGCGTGAAAACATAGTAAAGGCCGCAACATAAGGAAGGAAACATTATGCAATAGAATGCATCATGCGGCGGAAAATTGACGTGTCATTTGGTTAATTTTGCGAGCCTATTCCGCAATTGTAAGGATCCGTTTCTATCGCTGGCTCAGGGCATGGAAATAGGGGAACTAAATTTGCTTTTTTTGACCGCTTAGACGGTCCATTTCATTGCAATCTGTCCAAGGACTTTTACCTTGCCGCCAGATAGTGCAACCTTGCCGCTCTGGCGTGCTATTTGCACCGATGGTGAACAACAGAATTATGTAATTAACCATAGCAACCCGTTATATGCAGGCTGCCTAAAGTGCCAATAGCGACTATAAATAACGTGGTGGCGGAAAAATCTTCGCCTAAATTTTCGAAATCTAATCTGGAAAGAATTACACATGAATGACGAAGCTTCAACTCTGGGAAGTCTCGTGAGCAAACGCGTTTTGGTCACGGGTGGGGCAGGATTTCTTGGTTCCCACCTTTGTGAGCGTCTGCTAGGAGAGGGAAATGATGTTATCTGTATGGATAACTACTTTACGGGAAACAAACAGAACATCGCACACCTCATGGACAACCCGGCTTTCGAGTTGATGCGCCATGACGTGACGTTTCCGATTTACCTTGAGGTGGATGAGATTTACAACCTGGCCTGTCCAGCATCGCCAATCCATTATCAGCATGACCCGGTCCAGACCACTAAAACCAGCGTTCATGGGGCCATTAACATGCTAGGCTTGGCAAAACGCACCGGTGCCAAGATTTTCCAGGCTTCAACGTCTGAAGTGTACGGTGATCCTAAAGTACATCCTCAAAAAGAAGACTACTGGGGCCATGTGAACCCAATCGGTTTTCGCTCGTGCTATGACGAAGGCAAGCGTTGCGCTGAAACCCTGTTTTTTGACTACCGTCGCCAGCATAATTTACGCATCAAAGTAGGCCGCATCTTTAATACCTACGGCCCACGTATGCATCCTAACGATGGCCGCGTAGTCTCTAACTTTATTGTGCAAGCCTTAACAGGTGATGACATCACTATTTATGGTGAAGGTGATCAGACGCGCTCTTTTTGTTATGCACTCGATCTTATCGAGGCATTCCATCGCATTATGGCCACAGACGATTCCTTTACTGGCCCTGTGAATATTGGTAACCCTGATGAATTCACGATTCGTCAGCTGGCAGAGAAAGTGCTTGAAATGACTAACTCGAGTTCAAAGCTTGTGTTCAAGGATCTGCCTAGCGATGATCCGACTCAGAGACGTCCGGACATCTCTCTAGCCAAGAAAGAATTGGATTGGGAGCCAAAGGTCAAACTGGAGCAAGGCCTTGAGAAAACGATTGAGTATTTTGATGCGCTGCTAAAAGGTAGCAAGCCATCAACAGAAAGCAGGATTATTGGAGCGGTATAGATAAATGAAAGGCATTATTCTCGCAGGTGGATCAGGCACGCGCTTACACCCAATTACGCAAGTGGTATCGAAGCAGTTGCTGCCGGTATACGACAAGCCAATGGTGTATTACCCGCTGACAACATTAATGTTGGCCGGTATTAAAGACATCCTGCTGATCTCAACACCTAGAGATGTGCCTTTGTTTCAACAACTTCTTGGCGATGGCAGTAATTGGGGAATTAACTTAAATTACACCGTACAGCCTTCGCCTGATGGTCTCGCTCAGTCTTTTATTCTGGGCGAAGACTTTATCGGAGATGACCCTGTTGCACTGGTGCTGGGTGACAATATTTTTCACGGTCACGATATGACTAACCTTCTTAAGAGTGCTGCATCCCAGCCTGAAGGCGCGAGTGTATTTGCCTACCGTGTAAGTGACCCTGAGCGTTATGGCGTGGTTAATTTTGATGAACACGGCCGAGCGCAGGACATTGAAGAAAAACCTGAAAAACCAAAGTCCAATTTTGCAGTAACGGGTTTGTACTTCTACGATAATCAGGTTGTTGATATTGCGAAAGACATCAAGCCCTCACCACGGGGTGAACTTGAGATTACAGACGTTAACCGTGTGTATCTTGAACAGCAGCAGTTAATGGTTGAAGTGATGAGCCGTGGTTATGCCTGGCTTGACACTGGAACCGGCAATTCTCTACTTGAGGCAGGTCAGTTTGTAGAAACACTGGAACGTCGACAAGGCCTTAAAATCGCTTGCCCGGAAGAGGTGTCCTGGCGCAATGGCTGGATTGACGATGGCGAACTGATGTCATTGGCAGCACCTTTATCCAAAAACAATTATGGGCAGTACTTGCAGAATTTGTTGTTGGAGAAGGGCGATAATATAATTCCGTTGAGACGAGCGTCCTAATTACCTAGTTTCCCCTCTTATACATGGCTGCCGCGTGCTTGGAATTAGTCTGAGCTTCTCGGCCCAGCAGCGCCGTAATAACAATTCCCGATCTCGCAAGGCCAATTTCTTTGGCCTGTCTGTAATCAACGCTTTGTTAAAAACCAACCCCCAACCTCTCCACCTTGCGGGGCCAAACAAACAACGTGAGTAGCGGTTCAGGAGATGATCTGGTGGATGTCATTGAAACCCCGAACACAAAAAGCTTGATGATAAGAACCTCGGCAGGCAATGACATGGTGGCGCTTGATAATGTAGACACCGGTGGTGAACTCACAGTGCGAACGTTTGGTGATAACGATGTGGTGTCGTTTATCGAAATAGATGCGGGCTATGATGCGGTGATCTTCACAGGCTCAGGCACCGACACTATCATGCTAGAAGACAATACGTTTGAAGGCGATTTGAGCATGAACGCCGGGCTCTCTGATGAGGCAGTGAGTGTTGGCGCGGATAATCATTTTGAGATGCCGGTAAAGTTCCGAGGCGAGGCGGGGGATAATGATGAGATCACATTGTTGTCGACGAACAATGATCACTTTATATGATTTAAATAATCTTTGAGTTGAATACTACGCCGTTGAGTACGTTTAGCGAGTGCTTTAACGGCCTGTTTAGCGAACGCGCATATACACCCGCGACTCATTTCCATCATGCGCAGCTGCGGTGCTGGCTAAGCCATCTCGGAATTGCGCGATCTTCTGACGCTTGCTCCACACGGATTGACTGATCGTTTCCGATAGCGTTTGGCGTGGTGCGAGTTTAGCTTCCGGGATAACACCTGCAGGTTTTCCAGCAGTTTGAATCTCATCCAGTGGTGTCATTTTAGGCATTGCTTTGCAAAGCACTTCGGCGAGGATGGTTTCAAAACAGATGCGGTGGTTGGGTAGTGCACCGCTTTTGTATTGTTCTTTAAAAAGCGCATCAAGCTCTTTGCGTTGTTCAGCTTGTAACTGCTCGCGATTCTGATGATCGAGAAAAGCGTAATAGGCGTCGTTGATACTGTCGGTGTTCTGCTGTGCTGTGCGCCAAGTTAGTGCTGGCTTGCCACGGATTATGGCATCGGCATAAAGTGAGTTACCACCAAATAAAACCAAATCGGCTTTGGCCATCACAGAAAACATGTCATGGAAGTCGCCTTTGCGCAAGCCCCAAATTTTTGGTGTGAGGCCAAGGCCTGTTGCAATGGCATCGGCTACCTCTTTTACCTTGGGTAATTCGGCAAGGCTTTCACACACAAACGTTAACGAACGCAGCGCTTCTGTGGCGTGCAACATGTCTGCAAGAGTGGCTTTGTCCTGTTCGCGTATTATATCATCCGATTCGTTTTGTGGATAAGAAAGAAATACCAGGGCATGGTCTCGCTCATTGCGATAAAATGCTTCTTCTACACGCGCGGGCAGAGGAGTGAATGCGGCGTAGTGCATGCTGGCATCAAGCTCGTGCGTGCGTGGTTTTTCGGATTCAAACGGTGTACGTGTTGCGGTAATTGTGTTGTCAAGATCAACCTGAGAAATCGTACCGCCAGCCTTAAAAAAGATATCGTTACAGGCAAATGAACCGGGAAAAGCCGGGCATAGGTGAATCACAGCGCTATCGTGGTCGCCGGTGACGTCGTGAGCGGTAGGTGAACTTGCCACGTTTAAAATCACATCACTTTCAGACATCAGTTGCTGCAGTTCGTCGTTCGCAACCGCATCGAAGCTGCTGCGCCCAGGGCGTATGCTTGCTGCACTTGCAACACCAATCTCTTTAACGACAAGATACTGGTTCTGCTCTTCAAGCTCAATTAGCACGCTGCGCGCGCAGTGTGCTATCCCGTTTAGCTGGGCATCAGTGCGACTTAAGCGGCTTTTGGATGTTTCAGCCGGCTTTGGATAAATCAGTAATAGGTTCATGCTGTTTTTGTTCTGTGTGTGATTCCCATCGAGCGATAAGCGCATCCACGTCACCGTCTGCCATGCAGTGTTCTCGGACGTACTCGCGCAAAGTGCTTTGGCAATGCCGGTAGTACGCTTCATCGCTAAGCTTTTCAAACGCACTTAGCCATTCTTCTCGTGTGTTGGCAATCAGCAGCCCATCCACATCATGGCGGGCGATATCGTCGGTTGCGCTGCACACAATGGGTGTGCCAAACGCGGCTGATTCAATGAATTTGGTGTGCGACTTTGCCTGATTAAACGGGGTTTGTTGCAATGGTGCAATGGTCGCCCAGCTGTCGCTGATTAAAAACGGTAAGTCCATATAATCTATCCAGTGGCCCCGTTTAACTTTATCTTCGGGTATGGAAGCTGCGTCCATGGTCAATGGGCCAACGACATTGAGCCCGTATTGCGCATTTTTATCAGCGCTTAAAAAGTCAGCGATGGCCCCTTGCACCTGAGCGAAATCAGCATCGTGGCTGCGTGTGCCAGGCAAATAGGCAATGCGTTTTACGCCCTTTTCAGAGTCGTTTACGATCGAATTAAGCGATAGCCAAAAATTTGACAAGCCGTTTGCAAGCACGTGTACAGGCTGAGATGGCTCTTTGATTCTGCGTTGGCGTGCTAATTCTTCTGTGGCAACGGTGACTTCATCAAATTGTTGCGCGCTAAGCGCATGACGCATAAAACGTCGGCGTAGTTTCGTGTTCTGGGTTAAAGAGGGGTTGAATATCAAATCGTCGAAATCGGCAACAGTGTGGATCCCCAGCTTGTCGCAACGCTCTAATAGCTGTTGTGTTTTCCGATTGGCGTCTGGCCGCAACACACTCACCACATCGTAGCGAGACAAGGTATTGAGCTCGAGAGAGTCCATGGTGCTGACATCTGCCAGATGCCCACGCGACTGCAGTGCTTCAGCAATGTGGAAGCACCGATAGCGACTCGAGCTGTCTCGATGGGGCTCGGTAGTAAACTTTGTGTTTGTCACAAACAACACGTTCATGGCCGATTATCAATTCCTTAGGTGTTAATTCGTGGCGGCAATAGGGCCGTTTTTCCTAGCTATGGGTGGTGCAAAACAGAGGCCATGCGGCCCAGTAGAAATGCGAGCTGTGGCTCAGTTTGTGCAACATTTCAGGTAGTTCTAGTGGAGTGAAATCCTTGGCTTTACCCGAAAGCAAGCAAGCGGTGGGGATGGATGCTGATTCAGATGAAGAAACCTCATCTGACGAAACGCCATCAAACGAAAACAGCCCCGTAAAACGTGTTGTCAACGAGATCGTTGCACTGATGTCCGACATTCACGACTCCAAGCAGGAACTGCGTGCACGTGGTGTACCGTTTCACACCATCAACGTCATGGTTGAAATGGGTATACATGGCAAAGAAGAAGAACAGGCCAAGCTACGTGAGACAGCCCTTGTGACTTCGCGTGACCAACATGGTGCAGCCGCAATTACAGAAGAGAGCCTTGATGAACATCTGGTGAATTTAGTTGCGCTTGAAAAAGACCTTGGGCTTGCGCGCAGGTTAGGGCGTAATCAAGGGCTTGAGATGGCATCGGTGAATTCTCTCACGCACATTATTCGAGAAAACCCCGGCGATGGTGGAGAGAAAGTCGTTAATACGTTTCTAGCCTACGCCATTGCCTGTGATATTCCATTGGATAAGGTGGCTGAGCTAGCAAAAGAGGCTTCAGCTGGCCCTACTTCCGTTTTACCTGACATCCCGCGAGAAGAGGCTGCCATATCAGAGGCTCAGGATCGTCGGCGGTTATACGTCGATGTGTTTATAGGCTGTGTGATGGCCTTTTTTGCTTTGGCATGGTTAACCTGATCCAACACTGTGCTCGCTGTTACCTCTTTCAATGCTAAAGCCGAATACAACTGTGCATTAACCTTTTCGCGCGGTATTCAAGCTATACGTCACTTGCCGGCATTGCTTGGCATTGCTCAGGTTGTTAGTCCTGGCGAACTTAAAAGCGTTTCGACCAAGGCCGATTGTGTACTGGTTTGGGGTCGCAAAGAGAACACACGTGAGGCTTTGGCGTATGCGAGCCGCCATCAACTACCGGTACTGTATCTGGAAGATGGCTGGATAAGAAGCTGCTCTGCCAACGCGCACTCGCGCGTGCTTTACTCCATACAGATTGATCACAGTGGTGTGTACTACGACAGCACCACAAGCTGTGATCTTGAACAGCTGTTGCAATTACCCGAAACCGACTTTTCGCACATTGTCACAGCTGAGGGGCTGGCCTACGCGGCTCGCTGTCGCGAATTGCTAGTGGCCAATGACATCAGCAAGTACAACTACGTACGGCAGAAAGAGCCACGTGACGATGATCGCCCTTTAGTGATGGTGATTGATCAAACGCGTGATGATGCCTCTGTCCGGTACGGTGGCATGGACGAACAACGATTTAAACTGATGTTGGATGCTGCGATAGATGAGCATCCACAAGCGCAAATCATTGTTCGAACGCATCCGGATGTTGTCGCCGGTAAACGAAAAGGGTATCTGGATAGCTATGCTGGCAAGTGTGGCATTGCCGTGCAGGCAGAAATGAGTAATCCGATACAGGCGATAAAGCAGGCGGATGCTGTGTACAGCGGTACCTCTCAGCTTGGGTATGAAGCCCTTTTATGTGACAAGCCGGTTGTGGTGTTCGGGCAACCCTTCTATGCCGGTTGGGGCATCGCTGATGAGCGTTCCCCAATTCCACGACGCACAGCAATCCGAAACATCGATGAGTTGTTTTATGCCACACACATTGCGCAGTCTCGCTATTGCAACCCTGTCACGGGACAACAATGGCAATTACACGAATGCCTGGAACATGTGCAGCTGCAACAACGTATGTTTAAAAAGAATGCGCGGCGGTTCCACTGTGTGGGTATAACGCCGTGGAAGCGACGCTACATTGCGCAATTCCTTAGATCACCAGATGGTTCCGTGGAATTTGACAAAAATGAGAACTCCGTCTCAAACACAGAAAGTTGCAAAGTAACCTGGAGTTACCGGGTGTTTGGGGAGTTATCTGCAGACCAGCCACAGCGGGTTGCCGGTGTTGATTTAGCCCGCCTGGAAGACGGTTTTCTTCGCTCTCGCGGGCTAGGGTCTGACTTTAACGCCCCTGCATCATTGGTTGTGGATTTTCACGGGCTCTACTTTGATCCGGCGCGATCAAGTGACCTGGAACGACTATTAAACAATTTTGATTGCACTCCCGCGGATATTTCCCGTGCCGTAAGCCTAAAAAAGCTCATATTATCTGCGCGCCTGTCGAAATATAACGTAGGAAGTAACAATTGCACGGAACTTCCATCAGAAAGCACGTTACAGGTTCTGGTGGTTGGTCAGGTTGAGGATGATGAATCCATCCAACGCGGCTGTAGTGATGTTGGTAGCAATGCGCAATTGCTCCAAAGTGTTAAAGCCGCGCGACCTGATGCATGGATTGTTTATAAACCACATCCGGATGTGGTGGCTGGAAATAGGCGCGGTGCAGTTGAGGCAGCTGTGTTGCAGGCGACAGCCAATCAAGTCGATGAAAACTCATCGATTATTGATTGTATAGAGCGCTGTAACGAGCTTCACACAATGACATCGTTGTCTGGATTTGAAGCCTTGATGCGGGGCACAAAGGTGGTGACATATGGTTCGCCATTTTATGCAGGTTGGGGTTTGACAGAGGATCGTCAACAGCTAACGCGACGAAAACGTCGCCGAACGCTGGATGAACTGATTTTTCTAACGCTTATCGAGTACCCGAGGTACCTTGATATCGACACTGGAGAGTTCATTCCACCGGAGGATTTGGTGGTTACTATAAAAAGCCAGAACAATATGAATAAGAAAAAAACAACTGGATGGTCAGCTCGGCAACTTAACAAAGCGGCGAATATCGTCAGAGGTCTTCGCTATGCGCCGTGATGTGCTGTTACTGCAAGGGCCAATTGGACCCTTCTTTTCCAAGTTTGCCGTCAGTCTTGAACAACGCGGTTTCAATGTCCACAAAGTTAACCTTAACGGGGGCGATCGCTTTTTCTATCGCCGACCCGGTGCCGTTGACTATGCGGGCGAAGTTAAGCACTGGGATGCGTTTCTAGAACGCTTCATCATTAACAAAAAGATCGGACGCATCTATCTTTTTGGTGATTGTCGAGTTTATCATCGCATCGCGCGGGAAGTGGCAGCGCGCCATGACGTGCGGGTCTTCGTGTTTGAAGAGGGCTATATTCGACCCAATTTCATTACCTTGGAAGAAGATGGCGTTAACGGGCACTCACCCATGTTACGCAAAGGCTTTGTACTACCAAGTCAAAACGATGTCGATACACCACAAGAACACAGTACGACCAAAAGCGTTTTCGGATTGACTGCTATTATGGCAATGACGTATTACTGGGTCAGTGCATTCAAAAAGAAACAATTTCCAGGCTATCAGCACCATAGAGATTTTCGCTGGTTACCCGAGGGTTGGCGCTGGGTTATTTCTGGTATGCGAAAAGTGCTTTTTCGTCGTAAAGAGCGTTATATGCTCGATAACTTGCTGCCAGAATTTGAAAACAACTATTTTGTCTGCCCTTTACAAGTGCATTGTGATATGCAAGTGGTTGTGCACTCAGACTACAATTCTATCGAACACTTCATTGGCGAAGTGCTAACATCGTTCGCCAAGAATGCACCAAGCAATAAAGCGATCGTATTCAAGCACCACCCGCTCGATCGTGGCTATACCGACTACACCCGATTGTTTACAAGCCTTGTTAGTGAGATGGGTTTGCAGGGCAGGGTATTCTATGTTCATGACGTGTGTTTGCCCACATTGCTTAAGCATGCTGAGGGTACGGTGGTGATTAATAGCACTGTGGGCATGTCATCCTTATTTCACGGCACACCTGTGAAAACATTGGGCAAAGCGATCTATGCATTGCCAGGACTAACGTTCCAGGGTTCACTCAAGGCTTTTTGGAAAAACACAGGCAGCGTTCAGGAAAGTGCGTTTAAGCAGTTCAGGCAGTTTCTGATATCGCACAACCAGCTCAACGGGAATATGTATCGCTCTCTAACTGACGAATGCCCGTCTGGTCTGGTGTGGTCAGATAACTTGATAAATGAACACAGATATGTACCTGATCGTCTGGAAGTGCCTACAACGCCTAACTTGCGTGTGGTTGCTGGGCTTGATGTGCATCCTCAGCAGGGTGATCAGGCGGACGACGCGGAGGCGGCCTAATCAAACATCGTTAGCTAACGTAGCCGTTAGCTAACCGGCAGTTTTATTGGTAATTCGATTAGTTGGTGTGATGAGATAGCCTTATTGCTTCCTCAACCGGTATCACACCTTCATAAACCATCCCCATTAAACGCTTAACAAACGGGTTAACGCGCTGTTTTTGTTTCGTACATGGCGCCTCTAAGTAACGGCTTTCCAGGCTGCGGCTATTGGTTTGACGTTGCTCTATATCAAACACGCCAATGTGGCCTGAGTAACCGGTATGTGAGCATTTGTCGCAGCCTTTGGCGTGCATAAACCGTTCGGTGTTGCCTTCTGATAACCAATCAATGACGTTTTCTGTGGCAGGCGTGCGTATGCTGTCGAGCCACACTTTGGCGGCTTCTGATAGGGCGGCGGTTTCCTTGCAATGCTCACACAAGCGCCTCAATGGGTAATGCATAATCAGCGTATCCAGCTCGTAGTACAGGCGTGCATCATCTGTGTCCGCATCTTTGCATAAATCACTGATGGTGATTGGCTGTGCGGTATGCAGGGTTTGCACAACGAGCGCTCTATAGGCGGCTGTTTGTGCGATTTCGCTGCTGGCATGTGCTGGAATCTGTCCATGCAAAAGTAGCGAATCGTGCTGCACTTTCAATGCGTTTGACCAATCAATTAGCTGCTCTGTGTTGTCGTCACCGCTAATTGAAAGCTGTGCAATGCGGGGTAATGCATAGCGATGGCAATCATTTAAATAAAGCACTTGCCGGTTAGGTTCTATCATCTCTTGTGCTAGCGCCAGCAGTACGTTATCGAGCAGGCGTGGTTCGCTGCCGGCAATCAGCATATAGCCCTTGCTATTCTGCAGCCGTGTTCTTATCTGTGACAGCTGCTGGTAGTTAAGCCCCAATTCGTCTAACCGCGCAGGTAGTAGCTGTTTTTCCTCTAGCGTGAATTGCAATAGATCCCCTTTTACGGTGGGAAAAATCTGCAGCCCGACTTCGTAGTCGGTGGCTTTGCGCTTAAGGCAAAAGCGTGTGTGCTGGTAATCGCCGGGTTGGCTGTGTTCTCCAAACAGGCGCTGTTGCAGCGCCTGTATTGCCCAGCTGAGCGTACCCGGATCTTCAAGCAGTTCTTCAGCTGTCTCATCTATGCTGCGATAACGGATGCGCCAAAGCGCACCGTCAGGCTCAATAGAAACTTGCAGGCAGCCGCGTGCGATACACGATTCAAACAACGATTGCAGCTCGCGCCAGGCACCACGTTGCGTGGCTGATACAGCCTTCTCCTGGGCAGCCAGATCCAGCACCGGTACTTGCTGATCCAAGCGGTACAGTGTGGATAATGCTTGTGTATATGCTTGCGTGCCTTGCCGCATCAATCGCCGTTTTAAAAAATAAAGTCTTTATTGGTATCGGCGCGTAATGTTAGGTCTGCAATGACTCAGACGCTGGCATGAACAAAGTAGCAGTACGTCACGTTCTTTTAAGCTGTAAATGTTTAATCAGTCTATAAACCGGGTACAGTACGCATTATCGTGTTGGTTTAATTTTTCCAGTAACTATGCAATCACCGATCATCGCTCCATCTATTTTGTCAGCCGACTTTGCCTGTTTGGGACAGGAGGTAGAACATGTTCTGGCATCCGGTGCCGATTGGGTGCACTTTGATGTCATGGACAACCATTATGTTCCGAACCTCACCATCGGTCCGTTGGTGTGTGAGGCCCTGCGTAAGCACGGTATTTCAGCGCCCATTGATGTGCACTTAATGGTGCGCCCGGTAGACGATTTAATCACGATGTTTGCGCAAGCTGGCGCGAGCTACATAACATTTCACCCTGAAGCCTCAGATCATATTGACCGGTCGCTTGCACTTATAAAAGAGGCGGGTTTGCAAAGTGGTTTGGTGCTGAACCCTGCCACACCTTTGAACGTGCTCGATCACGTTATCGATAAAATCGACATGGTGTTATTAATGTCGGTGAACCCGGGGTTTGGTGGTCAGGCATTTATTCCGCACACATTGGAGAAAATAAAACAGGTGCGTAGGCTTATTGATACTACCGGCCGCAGCATTCGTCTGGAGGTCGACGGCGGGATTAAAGTCGATAATATTGCAGAGGTGTACGGTGCCGGTGCCGACACATTTGTATCAGGCTCAGGCATATTCTCGCAGGCTGCACAGTCCGACGCGCATTGCTATGACACGGTGATTGGGCAAATGCGAAACGCGATCGCTAGCGTATAAATATCACTCCTGCTGGATTACTGGTAGCGAATACCGCAGGTGAGGCTTTCACCCACTTTGAAACAACGCGCACCGGCCGGGCAACTTGTTCCCGCCGGCACCTCGACTGATGGCGCTGGGCAGCTGTTACCGCGCGTGCCGGTACACCAGTTTCCGTCGGTTAACTGGTAGCAGGCGGCATCGTCGCGCAAACATTGTGAAGCACTGCTTACCGTGGTGTCACCGCTTTTGCACACGCTTACTTTACCACGCGGTGCAGAGTCCGAACGCGATGAACCGCCATCGCTTGCACAATTGACAAGAAAAAACAGGCAAGCCACAAGTAACAGTAATTTAGTTTGTCCGACCACGTTGACTCCCGTACAAAGCCAGTTAAGCGTGGTATGAGTTTAGGCAAGCTCAACGATTTCGCACAGCTTATTAATTACCTTGCGTTCACACGAATTAACTGGGCTCCATCGCCTTCTCGATTAACTCGCATTCACACGAAATTAACTGGGCTCAATCACCTTCTTGATCAACCCGCGTTCACACGAAATAAACGGGCTTCACCTCGCCACTCTCAATTTTGCCTTTCCAAATGGCTGGCCCTGTTTGATGGACCGATTCGCCGGCACTGTCAACCGCCACGGTAACCGGCATGTCTTCGACCACGAATTCGTGAATCGCTTCCATGCCCAGTTCTTCAAACGCCACGATGCGCGCTTCTTTGATGGCTTTGGATACAAGGTAGGCCGCACCGCCCACGGCCATTAAATACACAGCTGAGTGTTTTTTAATGGATTCAATTGCAATTGGTCCGCGCTCGGCTTTACCAATCATGCCGAGTAGGCCGGTTTGAGCCAGCATCATCTCGGTGAATTTATCCATGCGGGTGGCCGTTGTTGGCCCTGCGGGGCCAACAGCCTCTTCGCGTACCGCATCGACTGGCCCGACGTAGTAGATAAACCGGTTTTTAAAATCCACACCTTCAGGCAGACCTTCACCGCTTTCGAGTAGTGACTGGATGCGCTTGTGTGCGGCATCGCGCCCGGTGAGCATACGACCATTAAGCAATAGCGTTTCGCCGGTCTTCCACGTCGCCACCTCTTCAGGTGTAACCGTATCCAGATTGACTCGTTTGGAACCGGCACTTGCATCAAATGTGATGGAAGGCCAGTCATCCAGCGAAGGCGGTGATTGTGTATAGGCGCCAGACCCGTCAAGAATAAAATGCGCATGCCGTGTAGCGGCACAGTTAGGGATCATTGCAACCGGCAGTGATGCGGCGTGAGTTGGGTAGTCTTTTATCTTGATATCCACAACCGTTGTCAAACCACCAAGCCCCTGCGCACCGATACCAAGCGCGTTAACACGCTCGAATATTTCGAGGCGCAGCTCTTCTATACGGTTGGCAGGGCCTCGATCTTTTAGCTCTTGGATATTTACTGGCTCCATCAATGATTCTTTTGCTAGCACGGCGGCTTTTTCGGCTGTGCCGCCGATACCGATTCCAAGCATGCCAGGCGGGCACCAGCCCGCGCCCATTGTCGGTACGGTTTTCTCCACCCAGTCGGCGATGCTATCGCTTGGGTTAAGCATCGCAAGTTTGGATTTATTTTCTGAACCACCGCCTTTGGCCGCGATGTCAACATCCACCTTGTCACCTGCCACCACATCGATATGGATAACCGCTGGTGTGTTGTCTCCGGTATTTTTACGGCTGCCTGCAGGGTCATCGAGTATGGAGGCGCGCAATTTATTATCCGGTAATAAATAGGCACGTCGCACACCCTCATTCACCATGCTGTGCAAGTCCATTTTTGCATCCCAACGCACATCCATGCCAATGCGGATAAATACGGTGACAATGCCTGTGTCTTGACAAATTGGCCGTTTTCCTTCGGCACACATGCGCGAATTCATCAGAATTTGCGACATCGCATCTTTAGCCGCCTGCGACTCTTCGCGTTGCCAGGCGGCATACACCGCATCAATGTAGTCCTTGGGGTGGTAGTAGGACATGAATTGCAGTGCATCGGTCACACTGTCGATGAAGTCATCCTGTTTGATGGTTGTCATGTGGTACGCACTTTAAGTTTGAAGTTCAGGTACGAAATATAGCCGAAGCGGGGCGTTAACTTGTGCAAATACGCAAAAATTTAGTGTTTGTGCTGAGGATGGGGCAATTCGAGCTTGACCTGATGGCAGCTTGTTGGGATAGTTGCTCCTTCGGAAAATTTTTTTCGAAAAAGCATGACCAGCCGTTACAAAGGCAACACTTGATGCAATCGTTCAATCAACAGCAGTGGCGTTGGCGAAACCAGTAATCGCCCCACAGCTCCTTTTCCGGGCTGTGTATACCGTACTTTGTATAACGATCTTGTTGAATTGAATCACCGTATCAGGAAGCCATCATGAATCCGCACGACTTCGAGCACTATCGCTCTTCAGGCTATAACCGAATCCCCGTCTATTGTGACCTTGTTGCTGACTTCGACAACCCACTCTCGACGTTTCTAAAGCTTGCCAACCAGCCTTACACCTTTTTGTTTGAATCCGTTCAGGGCGGTGAGAAGTGGGGGCGATACTCGATTATTGGCTTGCCGTGCCGAAAAATTATCCGCATTCATGCCAACGATATTTCGATTGAACACGACAGCAAACAGATAGAGTCATTTCAACATGACGACCCATTGGCATGGATTGATGAATACGGTTCTCAGTTCAAATTACCGGGTGTCCCGGGTATGCCCAGAGTCACGGGTGGCCTGGTGGGCTACTTTGGGTACGATACGGTTCGCATGATAGAGCCGCGGCTTGGGCCTAACCCGCATCCAGACCCATTGGGTAACCCTGATATTTTGCTGATGGAAGCAAACGAGCTGGTGGTGTTCGATAACTTAAGCGGGAAGCTCACACTACTAGTATTGGTTGATCCAGCCCAACAAGAGGCGCGTGAGAATGGCCTTAAGCGATTATCAGAGCTGTGCGACCAATTAAGACAACCCATTAAGCATGAGGCGTATCAGGGACGTGATGGTGAGGTAACTGAAAGCGACTTCACGAGCAGTTTTACCGAATCTGGCTATAAAAGCGCTGTTGAAAAAATCCGTCAGTACATTACTGATGGCGAATGTATGCAAGTGGTTTTATCGCAACGTTTAAGCATCCCGTTTGAAGCGCCACCACTGGATTTATATCGTGCGCTACGTATACTGAACCCATCGCCTTATATGTTTTATTTAAACCTTGGCGATCATTATGTGGTGGGTGCATCACCAGAAATTCTGGTACGCCAGGAGGAAGGGGAAGTCACGGTTCGACCGTTGGCAGGCACACGGCCACGTGGTGCAGATCAAGCCGCCGATATTGCGCTGGAAAAAGAACTGCTGGACGATCCGAAAGAATTAGCCGAACACTTAATGCTGATTGATCTTGGGCGAAACGATATTGGGCGAATTGCTCAGACCGGCACCGTTGAAGTCACGGATAAGTTTGCGGTAGAGCGGTACTCGCATGTCATGCACATCGTATCGAATGTGGTGGGTAAGCTTAAAAAGGGCATGAGCCCTATTGATGTCATACGGGCAACGTTCCCGGCGGGCACCTTATCGGGTGCACCGAAGGTGCGAGCGCTTGAAATTTTGCAGGAACTTGAAGTGGTTAAGCGCGGGATTTACTCCGGTGCAATCGGTTATCTCTCCTGGAATGGCAATATGGATACCGCCATCGCGATTCGTACGGCCGTGGTTCAAGACAATACGCTGCATGTGCAGGCAGGGGCGGGCATTGTCTACGATTCTGACCCGGACAAGGAGTGGGACGAGACAATGAATAAAGCGCGGGCTGTTTTTCGTGCGGTGTCCATGGCAGAGCGTGGGCTGGATGCGAAACCTGAATTAGTCCGTTCTGATGATGCATTGCAGCAAGGGGCGTCATCATGAATTCCCTGGCTGTCATTGATAACTACGATTCATTCACATACAACCTGGTGCAATACTTAGGTGAATTAGGTGCCGATGTTCAAGTATTTCGAAATGACTGTGTCACAGTGGATGAGCTAAGACACGGAAAATTTGATGCATTGCTGCTCTCCCCGGGCCCTGGTCACCCGGACTCAGCTGGCATCACCTTGCACGCACTTCATGATTTAGCCGGTCAACTGCCCATACTGGGTGTGTGCCTGGGGCATCAAAGTATTGGGCAACATTTTGGCGGACGCATTTCGCATGCGCGTGAAATCATGCACGGTAAGCTATCGATGGTGCATCATAATGGGGAAGGTGTGTTTGCTGGATTGCCGAGCCCGTTTACCGCAACTCGATATCATTCTTTAGTTATTGACCCAAGCTCTATACCGGCTGAGCTTGAGGTCACTGCATGGACGCAAAGTGCAAGCGGAGAACGGGAAGAAATTATGGGAGTCAGGCATGGCCAACACCTAATACAGGGTGTCCAGTTTCATCCAGAATCGATTAGTAGCGAACATGGTCATCAATTGTTGAAAAACTTTTTGCTAACGTCAGGATTTTCACTATGAATATTCAGGAAGCCCTAGGTGCACTGCTTGAACGACAGGATTTAACCTTATCGCAAATGTCCGCTGTGATGCATCAGGTTATGACAGGTGATGCAAGCCCTGCGCAAATTGGTGCTTTTCTCGCGGCACTGCGTATGAAGGGTGAATCGGTTGATGAAGTGGCAGGTGCAGCTCAAACAATGCGCTCTCTTGCGGCCAGCGTTGATGTTGATAAAGACGCTATCGATATTGTTGGTACCGGTGGTGATGCTACCAGCACTTTTAATATATCTACCTGCTGTTCTATTGTCGCCGCCGCCGGTGGTGTCAAGGTTGCCAAACATGGCAATCGTTCTGTTTCGAGTAATTCAGGTGCGGCGGATCTATTAGAAGAAGCTGGCGTTAATATTGAGCTTAACCCGGAGCAGGTGGCAACGTGTGTACAAGAGGTTGGTGTGGGCTTTATGTTTGCACCTCGGCACCACAGCGCGATGAAGCATGCAATAGGCCCACGTAAAGAGATGGGTGTGCGCACCATCTTTAATTTACTTGGGCCATTAACCAATCCTGCCGGAGCAGCAAGACAGTTATTGGGTGTGTACGATGCTAACTGGGTTAAGCCGATGGCCGATGTACTACTCAAGTTGGGTTCAAAACATGTGCTTGTTGTACATGGCGATGGTGGAATGGATGAAGTGAGCCTAAGTGGCCCCACACAAGTAGCCGAATTAAAAGACGGTGCTGTTAAGGAATATACAATTGAGCCTTCGCAGTTTGGTTTGCAGACACAGCCATTAGATGGCTTGCGCGTGGATGGTGCTGCCCAAAGTCTTGCGGTTATTCACGGGGTGCTGGCAAATGAACCAGGGCCTGCTCGTGATATTGTGCTTCTTAATGCAGGGGCTGCTCTTTATGTCGGTGGTGCCGCGAGCAGCATAGAGCAGGGTGTTGAGAAGGTTGCGCAAGTGTTGCAAAGTGGTGCAGCAGCGAACACGCTAAACAATCTTATCACTGCCAGCCAAAGGTTTTCGTAATGGCGATATCCAACGATGTGCCCGATATTCTCAAAAAAATATTGGCCCGTAAAATTGAAGAAATAAACGAGCGCAGCGCGCATAGTAGTCTGGCGAGTTTACAGAGCCTGGCTGCATCTGCCGATTCGGTAAGGGGCTTCCGTGCATCTGTTCAAAAAAAAATAGATAACGCTGAGGCAGCTGTCATTGCTGAAATTAAAAAGGCCTCACCCAGCAAAGGTGTGCTTCGAGAAAATTTTGAGCCTATAGAGATTGCAAAAAGCTATGAGCAAGGTGGTGCAGCGTGTTTGTCTGTGCTTACCGATCGTGATTTTTTTCAAGGTAGTGTGAGCGCGCTACAAGAGGCAAGAGCGGCATGTGCGTTACCGGTGATCCGAAAAGATTTTTTAATCGATACTTATCAGATAACTGAAAGCCGAGCGATAGGTGCTGACTGCGTATTGCTGATTGTGGCGGCATTAGATGATGCTCAACTAAATGACTTGTATCAGCAGGCAGTAGAGCTGGGTATGGATGTGTTGGTTGAAGTGCACGATGCGGCAGAGCTTGATCGTGCATTGTTAATGAACCCGATGCTCTTGGGTATTAATAATCGCAACCTGCGAACCTTTGAAGTGAGTCTACAAACAACGCTGAACTTATTGCCAAAGATTCCGTCTCATATAACAGTGGTGACAGAAAGCGGGATATTATCTTCAGAGGATGTTTTATTGATGCGCAACAACCACGTGAATGGATTTTTAGTAGGTGAAGCATTTATGCGCGCAAAAGAGCCAGGAGAGGCTCTTTCGAACCTGTTCTCCCAGCCACAAATGCAACATTGAGTTTTGTTTAGCTTGGCGTCTTAGCGAAGATCTTAAAGATCCTTCAATAAACCTGCGCTTACTTGTCAACGAGGACGGTTGTCCGCAAAGACAAGGCAAAAATACTAACGGGTACCGTAGATAACCATTGTTTTACCGCGCGCATGTATCAACCCACGATCTTCGAGTTCTTTTAGCACTCGACCAACCATTTCACGTGAACAGCCAACAATGCGTGCGATTTCCTGACGAGTGATGCGAATTTGCATACCGTCGGGGTGAGTAATCGCATCCGGCATTTTTGCCAAATCCAGAAGTGTTGATGCAACACGACCGGTGACATCCAGAAACGCAAGGTCGCGAACCTTAACACTGGTTTTTCTCAAACGGGCAGCCATTTGAGTGGTCAGCGAATACAGCATTTCGGGTTGTTCTGTTGATAGACGACGAAATTGATCGTAGTTCATCTCTGCAAGTTCGCATTTGACTCGAGCTACAACCCAGGCGCTGCGTTGACCTTCTTCGTCAAACAGTCCCATTTCACCAAAGAAATCACCTGCACTTAAATAGGCAAGTACAATTTCTCGGCCGTCATCATCTTCGATAACCACACTTACCGAGCCGTCTACGATGTAATACAATGTCTCTGGCACATCACCATGATGGATAATCGTGGTTTTGGCAGGATACTGTCGTCGATGACTGCTCCGCAGAAAAACGTCCAACCACTCAACTGGTGGTGGTGCAATACGAGGCGCTAGCATATCCAGTTACTCTCCGTACTCAATGTTTGCGCAGGGTCACAATAGACCGAGCTATTTTGTATACCGTCAAACATTGATCGGCCATCCTTTTAATATCTTCAGTAAAATAGACATCATTTCGCTATCGATATTCTTATCAGGGGTTAAAAAACCGTGCAAGCACGTGTTAAATGGTTGGATCATATGAGCTTTGTCGCTGAATCCGGCAGTGGCCACTCAGTCGTCATGGACGGTTCTCCGGAACACGGAGGCCGCAACCTTGGTTGTCGACCCATGGAAATGCTGCTCATGGGCCTGGGTGGATGCACTGCATTCGATGTGATTTTGATATTGCAAAAGTCTCGCCAGCTTGTGCAAGACTGCGAAATTGAGCTCAGCGCCACGCGTGCTGACGAAATTCCGGCGGTATTTACCGAGATTTTCGTCCATTTCAAGGTTAGTGGGAAAAGTTTGAGTGAAAAGCAGGTTGCTCGCGCGGTTTCTTTGTCGTCAGAAAAATACTGTTCCGCATCCAAAATGCTGGAACAGTCCGCCAAAATAACGGTATCGTACGAAGTTATCGATTCAGCAGTCGATTAGGCTGTGAGGCAGTTCACACCTTGAGCTTCGTAACCCGCTGGCACACGCGCTTGGCGGAGATAAGCACGCAGCTTATGCCAATACCGCGAAATCTAACAGTGTTAAAAAACTCAAGTGCCTGATTACCAGAGTTAAAATTGCGGCATCAGTTGCGCTCGGCAGGATGCTGTAAAGGGTGTGTTGTCAGACTGTGAGCTTGTCAAACGGGCGTTTCAAGGGTTTTGGAAACGGTGTCGCAGTAATCGATCATGTGACCTATCGGATTCTCATTGCCACCCGGATATGGCCCGCAGATTGCAACTGTGAGGGGGCGAAAGCATAGTTTTCTCCTCCCTCCTTTTTAGGTGGTTGCAGCGCGGCTTTCGAGCCGCGCTGACTTTTTAATCTCCAGACATAATCGTCCAAAACACCATCACCGTCATTTGCGGCGCAGGTGTTGTGCCTTTGCGTCAAGCACTGTTCGTTTGATATGCTTGAGTCCTGCGTCAATGTCATCTACAATGGCGGGCTAGGCTCAATACCGAGCAACCGTTCTGAGGCACAGTAGTGAACAAAACAACGATCAGCGCAAAACCCGCCGAGGTCAAAAGACAATGGTTTGTCATTGACGCAGAAGGGAAAACGCTTGGCAACGTTGCCACCGAGGCAGCCCGCCGACTGCGTGGCAAGCATAAGCCGATATACACTCCTCACGTTGATACCGGCGATTACATCGTTGTGGTGAATGCCGCCAAAGTCGAAGTGACGGGTAACAAAGCCAAAAACAAAATGTATCACCGGCACACAGGTTATATCGGTAACTTGAAGTCAATTAACTTTGAAAAGCTTCAGCAATCCCACCCCGAGCGCATTATTGAACTTGCGGTTAAAGGGATGCTGCCCAAGAATTCGCTGGGTAGAGAAATGTACCGTAAGCTTCGAGTGTTTTCCGGCAAAGATCACGATCATGCCGCGCAACAACCCACTCTTCTGGAGATATAAGCGATGGCAGCGCAACAGTATTACGGCACCGGTCGACGTAAGTCGTCAACAGCTCGCGTATTCATGAAGAATGGGTCTGGCAACATTGTTGTCAATAACAAGCCCCTTGATGAGTACTTTGGTCGTAAAACAGCTCATATGATCATTCGGCAGCCACTAGAGCGTTCCGATATGGTCAGCAACTTCGATTTCAATATCACGGTTAGGGGCGGTGGTGGCAGTGGTCAGGCTGGTGCTATCAGGTTGGGTATTTCCCGTGCTCTACTGTCGTACGATGAGTCTTTACGCAGCACTCTACGCGGGGCTGGATTCCTGACTCGCGATGCGCGTGAAGTTGAACGTAAGAAAGTGGGCTTGCGAAAAGCCCGTAAAGCGACTCAATACTCTAAGCGTTAACCGTCCTATCGCGACGAGGTTTCTGCTGCGTATGGCTCAGTAAGTATTCAAAGCTTGCTGACATTGATTGAACCCAAAAAGCCCCTGATTACGGGGCTTTTTTACGTTTTGAACGCCGCAAAGTTTTAAATTCAACAAGTCAGCCGGTTAGATTAGGTTCTGTCGAAAATAGACCCTGAAGTTGGGCTCAGAAGCTTGTGGTAAAGCTTGCCGGCGGATACATCGGTCATGCTGGCCAGGTAATCGGCGATGGCTCGATGGCCTTGGCTGTCGTATTGCTCCAGTACATCCAGTGGCAGCAGTCTGTCGGTGTTGGCCGCAAAAATATCAAATAATTTGACCATGACTTGCTGCCCTTTATACTGCAATTGCTGTAGCTCTGGCCTAAGTATTACGTGTTGCATAACAAAACGTTTTATCAGCAATAGAATTTCATAAGCGCTCGACTCCATTCTTGCCTGCAAGCGCAAAAATGGGTCTGTGAACACCGGCAGCTCTTCGATATACATCCCTTTTATAAAATAACCAACGAGCCGGCTTATGGCGTGCTTGCGATCTTTTTGCGAGCGGCTAAAAAGAAGCTGATTGTATTGTTCAAGGTTGTCCTTAACCGGGTTGTTGTCCATGGATTGAATGACCGATGACACTTTGCTCATCCACACATCTCTGTCCACCAGCCCAAGTGCCAATGCATCTTCCAAATCATGCACGCCGTAGGCAATATCGTCTGCCAATTCCATGATGCTGGTGTCAAACGGCTTATAGCGGGATTTCAAATGCCCCTTAGCTGGCGTGCTTAGCGACAGAAATTCATTTTGATCAGCTACGTTAAATGGATCCAACAGCCAATCGAGTACATCACACTCGTGATCGTAAATGCACTTGGGTGGCGCCCATTGATCCATGTTCAGGTAGGCTTGGGTTTGTCCGCTGTTAAGCGGCTTATCATTTGTAGGTGCAGACTCTGTTTGATAACGGCAGGTCTGTGAATAAAGAGCCGGGTACTTTATTGTGCCAAGCATGGTGCGGCGCGTCAGATCGAGCCCACAGTTGGGGGAATATTCGCCCAGCCTTGCTAAAATTCGCAATGTTTGGCCATTAGCTTCAAAACCACCGTGATCGCGCATCATAGCATTGAGTGCGACCTCGCCGCCGTGTCCGAATGGCGAGTGACCAATATCGTGCGCCAGACAAACGGCTTCTATCAAACTGAAAGACGGGATCAGCTCCTGCCATGGCTTGTTGTCGGGTTGGTCGCGCAGCCATTCGCATATGCCTGAGCCAACCTGGGCCACTTCCAGTGAATGGGTAAGACGCGTGCGATAAAAGTCACTTTCACCTAAACCGAGTACCTGGGTTTTCGATTGCAGCGAACGGAAGGAAGCGCTGTGGATGATCCGAGCTCTGTCGCGTTGAAATTGGCTATCGTCACGCGTGCTGTTAAAGCCTCGAGCTTGCTCGTTGCGGGTTGCCGATCGGCGTTGCAGCCATACGCTCACTGTCGTTGCTCCAGCCCAGGTGCCAGTGGCGTGCAGGGCAATAGATTCGGTTTTATGCAGGGCATTGTAGTCTGCTTTACGTCAAATAAGGTCTCTTTTTCTGATCTGCTGTGAGTTGTCGGGCGTATAAGTGACAGTTGGAAATTTTGACAAACCTCTAACTCGCGAAGCAACCCCGAACTAAGTACCAGTTTGAACTGTATGGCAAGAAAGAATCGCATTCATTTCCGCAGCGCAACCTACTACGTTGTGGTCGGTGGCTTCGGTCAAACTGCTGTTTTCAAATCCACTAGCGATAAGCGTCAGATGATCGAAATTCTGGCGGAAACGGTCGTGCGCTTTGAGCTTAAGCTGTATGCCTACTGTATTGTCAAAGATCAGCTTCAGCTTGTGGTCCAGGTCGGCACAATTCCACTTGCCAAAGCAATGCAGAACCTCTCGTTTCGCTATACGCGTTACTTTAATGTTCGACACTCACACGATGGGCAGGTGTTTGGGGGGCGTTATAAAGCCAGCGTTATCGAACCAGAGCCGCACTTATCCAATCTTGTGTGCATTGTATGCAATACGCCGGTTAGAGAGCGCCTGGTGAAACACCCAAATGACTATACCTGGTCCTGTTATGACGACTACATTGGCAAGCGGACTACGCCCTGGTTAGATACCGAAACCGTACTCTCAGCGCTTGGCTCGCCCCCGAAAAATCGAATGGGTGCGTTCGATCGACTTGTTAACGATGTAGAACAGGATGCGCTGTGGTCAGAACAATACCGAGATAAGCTGCTCCGCGAACACGTCATCGGTAGCGAAGCCTTCATCAAAAAAGCGCTCAAGCCGAGGGCGAAAAAATCGGTCAACATTTCACTAAGCCAATTGGTCAGGCATGTGTGCCAGGAAGAAAATGTCAAACCGGCTATTTTGAGCTCTGACAGCCGTATGCGCGATGTCAGTCAGCTTCGCCAGATCATCGCCTATCTCGCCCTGGATATCGAAATTGCCTCTCTAAACGCCACTGCGAAACGGTTTGGACGCTCTCTGAGTACCATGAGTCGTAATCAACGTTACTTCCGTGAGATGCTTAAACAAAATTCTGAGCTGAGGCGTAAAGTTAAACACCTCCGTGCTATGTTAATCGAAAAATCGGCGGCGTAATCGAGGTATAACAGCACCTTTGTACGCTTTGATTAAACTTAGTTTTGATTAAACTTAGTTTTGATTAAATTTGGCCTTTATTATCTGTGGTCTTGATAAATCATCGTCTCGTAAAGGTGTTGTATTGTGAAGGTGTTACAGAGTGTGCGGCAGGTGCGAACTACAACTCACACTGAGTTAAGCTGCTTTTATAGTGGTGCAGTTCTGAGTGGATTGGCTTTCTGTACGGTCGATAGGGCTCATGCCTGAGCAGCGGCATGCCGAATGGCTGGATGTGGTCAATAAGTATGACAAGGTGATTGGGCGTGCCTTACGCTCAGACGTTCATCGGCGCGCTCTGTATCACCGTTCAACTCATATTCTGCTGTTTGACTCCAAGCAACGTGTATTTGTTCAGCTTCGATCTGCTAGCAAAGACACCAACCCCGGTTTGTGGGATTCGAGCGCCGCAGGGCATGTTGATGCTGGAGAGCGTTATGCGGCCTGTGCTGCGCGTGAGTTGCGTGAAGAATTGGGTGTCGCTGTACAGGAGCAAGAGTTGCTCGAAACCGATCGATTTGCACCGAATCCATCCAGCGGTTACGAATTCATGAGAGTGTACCGCTGTGTCAGCGATGCCCCTATCACACTGGAGATCAACGAAGTCGCTGATGGCCGCTGGGTCTCGCCAACTGAATTGGACCACTGGTTAAAAAAACACCCTGAGCAGTTCACCGACACCTTTGCCACTATCTGGCACAATAACCGATCGCGATAGGCTTCACCTTGATTAGTGCTGCTAGTGATTAACACTGGCACCATAGGCGTCCGCACTCTGATCTGCACTTGTTAGTGTCATTTTTGATACAACAGTGTTATAGCCAGGTCGGCCGGCTTTGCTATTCACGTAAGCCATCATCAGGTGTGATGGTATAAATTGGCTCTGCTGACTCATTTGAAAATATTGCTCATCTGAGTGCGCCGCCCAAAGTGCGCGAGTAGGAATATTTGTCTTCTATAGGAATAGTTAAATGTCCGTATCTCTTCCAGCAAAAGCCAGTGCAGTCATAATTGGTGGCGGTGTCACCGGTGCATCCGTGGCTTATCATCTCGCTAAACTGGGTTGGCAGGATGTGCTGTTACTTGAGCGCCAGCAGTTTGCCTGTGGAACGACATGGCATGCGGCGGGCTTGATCGGTACCGTGCGCGCCAACGAAAGTCACGCTCGTCTAACAGAATACTCCATGCGCCTTTTGCACGATCTGGAAGAGGAGACTGGACAGTCAACCGGGTTTCGCCAAGTGGGTAGTTTAAGTATTGCGCACACGGAAGATCGCTGGGAAGAATTGCGTCGAGTGGGGGCCATGAACAATGCCTTTGGCGTGACACGAGTAGACATGGTGACACCTGAAGAAATCAAAGCCCTGTTTCCCTTAATCCAGACTGATGGGATTATTGGCGGCACGTTTGTTGAGCATGATGGTAAGGGAAACCCCATCGAAATCACCATGGCCTTTATAAAGGGTGCACGTCAACTTGGCGCACGCTGTCTTGAAAACATCATTGTCAATGATGTACAGATCACCGATGGCAAAGTCACCGGTGTGGAAACGGATCACGGAACTGTACAAACCGATTTTGTGGTTAACTGTGGTGGGATGTGGGCTCGTGAATTCGGAAAGCGCAGTAACGTTAACATTCCATTGCACGCCTGCGAGCACTATTACGCCATCACTGAAAAAGATGATCGTATCACAGCCGATCTACCGGTGCTGCGCGATCACGATAAGTGTATCTATATAAAAGAAGATGCCGGTGGCTTGTTGGTGGGTGCCTTTGAAAAAAACGCTCGGCGTTGGGGAACAGAGGGTATTCCGGCCGATTTCAGTTTTGACGAGTTACCGGGCCATATGGAAGAGCAACTCATGCCGGTACTCGAAGATGCTATGGTGCGTGTGCCCATGCTTGCCGATATTGGCTGGCGTCAGTTCTTTTGTGGGCCAGAATCTTTTACACCAGACGATCAATTTCACGTCGGTGAAGTGCCGGAGGTTCGCGGCTATTTCGTTGCCGCAGGGCTTAACTCTGTTGGCATTCAAAGCTCCGGCGGTTTGGGTAAGGTGTGTGCTGAATGGATGAATGATGGTTTGCCGCCATTGGACATGTGGGGTAACGATGTACGTCGCAACTACCCGTTTATGGGAACGCAGAAATTCATTGAAGAGCGTGTCGAAGAATCGCTGGGTCTTTTGTATGCCAATCATTATCCGTTTAGGCAATTTGAAACAGCTCGAAACGTGCGTTTGTCTCCGATACATCATAGGCTGGCTGAACACAATGCCTGCTTTGGGCAGGTGGCTGGTTGGGAACGTGCAAACTGGTTTGCACCTTCGGGCGTCAAACCAGAATACGAATATAGCTTTGGACGCCAAAACTGGTTTGAGCATTCTGCAGCGGAGCATATGGCGGCACGTGATGCGGTGGCCTTGTTTGATCAATCGTCTTTCTCAAAATATATGGTGCAAGGCAATGATGCACTGAATCAATTGCAGTCCATTTGCAGCGCCAACATTGATCTACCAGAAGATCAACTTGTTTATACGACGTTTTTAAATGAGCGAGGTGGTATTGAGGCCGATGTCACTGTTACACGGTTAGCAGAAAATCGCTTCATGGTTGTTGGCGCTGCCGCGAACACGCATAAGGACATGAACTGGTTACAACGACACATTGATCCAAGCAGTCACTGTTTTGTAGCCGATGTGACTAGCCAGTGGGCCATGTTTGGTGTGATGGGGCCGCACGCGAAAGCCGTGCTTGAACCCTTGCTCGGGATGGAATTATCCGCTGATACATTTGCTTTTGGTCAAAGTCGAAAAGCCGAGATCGGTTACGCACCTGTGCGCGTTTCACGTGTGTCGTTTGTTGGTGAGTCGGGTTGGGAAGTGTATGTGCCAGTAGAAATGGCGCAACCCGTATTCGATCGCCTATGGGAAGCGGGTGTACCGCATGGTTTAAAGCTTGCCGGTATGCATGCGCTGGATAGCTGTCGCATCGAAAAGAAATTTCTGCACTACGGGCATGATATTGGTGATGAGGATACACCATTAGAAGCTGGTATTAGTTTCGTTTGTGCCATGGGTAAGTCCATCCCTTTTATTGGGTATGATGCAATTGCAAAGCAAAAAGACAACGGCACTTATTTTAATAAACGCCTGGTTCAATTTGTTCTAAACGATCCTGAACCGCTTTTTTATCACCATGAGCCCATCCTAAGTGGCGAGCAATGTGTGGGTTATCTCACATCGGGCAATTACGGGCATGCTTTAGGTGGCTCTGTAGGGCTGGGCTATGTTAAAAGCAAAGACAAAATTGATCAAGCCTGGTTAGATTCTCAAACCTGGTTTATCGATGTGGGCGGCAAAGCAATTTCCGCCAGCGCTCATTTACGTGCAGCGTATGATCCAAATGGTGCCCGCATGCGCAGCTAAGCGCTGCGACTTGGTGCTGCGACTTAAATATTATGACCTAACGCTACGACTTATCGCTGTGTGCCAGCCAGCGCTGCAGTCCGGCAAGAGAGTGTGTCATATGATAGGCCAATTGTTCCTCTGAATATTGATACTCCTGCCCAATCGGGCAAGCACGTCGCGCGTGGCACTGTGTCGCACAACTGTTATTGTCGCTGCTTCTATAGTCGAAGCACTTTTGTACGCTGAATGTGTCTTCCAAGGATGTTTCTTCCGATACAGCCTTGCCTGGGCAGGCGCTGATGCACGGCTTGTCTTTACACTCAATACACAGTGATGCCGCTGATGTTTGCGGATGTAGTACTAATGATTGCGGTACGTTTCCGCGCACCACAAACAGTGCTCGATACGCAAACCACAGGCCGTAGGTTTTATTTATCCCCAGCCCCATCATTGAAGGCGCACTCCAGGCGGCGGCTTCTCCTAGCTTGATTAGAGGAACGGAAAGTGATGATGGGTAGAGCAAGGTGGCAGATGTATTCGGCACAAACTGCTCAATAAAGTGTTGGGTGATTTTTATACTGTAATCATCCACCATCGATGTGGCTAAGTGAGCGGTGTTTTGCTTGCCCTGTTGTTGTATTTGATCAATTGCAACGTCGTTGCCCGCAGTGGCGCTATTACTCATTTTCAATTGATGCCAAAACTGTGCTCCTGCGTTTGCAAAAAGTAATACAAAATCTTGGCTATCGATTTCAGGGTGCGTGGACTTTAATGAGTTTAACAATGCACTTGGCAAGGTACTGCACGGCAGCGCACAAACGATTAAACCCTGTTGTTTGAGCCAATTTTCAATTGACGGCATATGTTTTATTAAACCCGGATACGCAACAATGTTTAAATTAAAGCGGTATTTTGCAGTATCAAACAGTGTCAATTATGTGTCTTCTATGTAAACAATATGTTAACAAGGTACTAATAGACGTGTATCTATCGTATTTCACTTTCTTTAACGTGCCTACACTGTTTGAAAAAGCCTTTTCAACGCTTATCATGGAGACAGGAGTAGCGGGACAGTTATTGTATTAATTAAATCGGTTGCAGATGTAGGCTCCACTATTGAAAGCCTTGGTTTGGCTTGTATGTCCTGACAACATACTGCGCACTCGAAATTATCATTAATGAGGATGAATTTATGTTAGGAACAATTATTTCAGCTGTACTGGGTGGCGGAGGCGGTTTTCTCGGCGGTGAAGCGGTGCAAAGTCTGGCAGGTTTAAGTGCAGGTGGGCTTGATGGAATTGCAGGCGCAGCGGGTGGCTTACTCGGCGGTGGCGCTATCGGTGGTTTGCTTGGTCGTGGTGGTGATGCCGCAGCGGCGGGTGATGCTGCTGCAAGCGGTAAGCTCAACATTGGTCAGATGATCGGTGGTTTGGCTGGTGGTGCGGGCGCAGGTGCAATTGTCCAAAGTATTCTTGGTATGATTATGTAATACAGTTGTACCAGTTCCTTATCTTGATCTTGCTTGTTAAAAGCGCAAGATAAAACTAAAGAAGGGTGTAGCTGTATAGCACACCCTTTTTTATTGGAGCGACTAATGAGATATTGGCTGTTTAAATCTGAACCTGATGCGTTCAGTATCGACGATCTTAAGTCCATGCCTAAAAAAACAGATCACTGGGACGGGATCAGAAATTATCAAGCACGCAACCTGATGCGTGATGAAATGAAAAAAGGCGATCGTGGATTCTTTTATCATTCCAGTTGTGCGGTGCCGGGTATTGTCGGAGTAGTGGATATTGTTAAAGAAGCCTACGACGATCACACGGCACTTGATCCGAAGTCATCTTATTATGACCCTAAAGCCACGAAAGATAATCCGCGTTGGTGCATGGTGGATGTCAAGTACAAGCGTAAATTCAAGAATTTGATTACGCTTGAATCGTTACGCAATGAAAAAAAGCTTGCCGATATGGTCTTGCTCAAAAAAGGCAATCGGCTCTCGATTATGCCTGTTAGCACAGCGCAGTGGAATCATATCTTAAGTATGAGTACGTAAGCACGTACTCGCCCAGCCCAGCCAAGTCGTTCAAGCAAGCCAAGGCAACTTGGCACCGGTGTGCTGTGCTGGCGTAACAGTCCCACAACAATCTACACTGGCGCGGCTTGTGCTATCACAACTCACTACGTTTATAATCAAGGCAGTGCACCAAATTAATGCAAGTTCTCGATACTCAGCTTGATGACGTAAAAATTGTAGAGCCGGCTGTATTTGGCGATGATCGTGGCTTCTTCATGGAAACTTGGAGTAGGGCTGCATTCGAACAATCCGGGCTACCATTCGACTTTGTGCAGGATAATCACAGCCGTTCGGCACAAGGTGTTTTGCGTGGCTTGCACTATCAGATAAAACACCCACAAGGGAAACTTGTGCGTGTCACCTCTGGCGAAGTGTTTGACGTTGCAGTTGATCTGCGTCGATCTTCAAAGCAATTTGGACAATGGGTTGGTGTGCACCTGTCTGCGACTAATAAGCGTCAACTATGGGTGCCGCCAGGTTTTGCCCACGGGTTTTACGTTTTGTCTGAGTTCGCTGACTTCCAATATAAATGTACCGATATCTATGCGCCTGATTATGAGCGCAGTTTGTTGTGGAATGATCCTGACGTCGGTGTTGAGTGGCCTTTATTGCCAGAGGGTGAACCACAATTGGCAGCAAAAGATCTTGGCGGTACAGCGTTTTCTGAGCTGGACGTTTTTGACTAACAAGATCTGTTTAATTTTCCTTGGGTGACAGTTTATTGTCGCTCTTTCGGCCTGCTTGTTGCTGCATAACCTACCTATATGCCGATAAGATCGGGCACTCAAAATTCAAATAGATGTTATGCAGGTATTAATCACCGGCAGTGATCGAGGTCAGTTGCGTTGGGAGCTACAGCGGACTACCCCAGCAGATGTTACCGCTCATATGCCAGAACCCAGATTAGACATCACAGACAGAGAAGCTGTATTGGCTTGCGTGGCTGATATTAAACCCGACGTCATCATTAATGCGGCCGCGTACACAGCCGTTGATAACGCTGAAACGGATGCGGAACTTGCTCACAATGTTAACGCTAAAGGTGTTGAACATATTGCAAATGCTGCGCTTGAACACAATGCTCACGTAGTACATGTGTCGACTGATTTCGTGTTTGGTAGCAGTAACGCGAAACCATTTCCTGTGGATGCCCCTGTTGCTCCTGTCAGTGTTTATGGAGAAAGCAAGTTAGCTGGCGAGCAAGCACTGGCCCGTATTTTACCAAAGCAAAGTAGTGTGGTTCGCACCGCCTGGGTGTACTCATCTCACGGTAATAACTTTGTAAAAACCATGTTACGCCTGATGGCTGAACGTGGTGAAGTGGGCGTCATTGCCGATCAGCTTGGAACACCGACTTGGGCTAATAGCCTGGCTGAAGCCTTGTGGCAGGCGGCACGCCTGCGAACAGTGGGCACGATGCATTGGACCGGGGCTGGAGCTGCGAGCTGGTACGACTTTGCCCAGGCAATTATGGAAGAAGGCGTGGCGTTAGGCTTGCTTGAAAAGCCTGCAAATGTAAAGCCTTTAACAACAGAGCAATATCCCACACCTGCGGCAAGGCCGAGTTACAGCATTTTGGAACTTGCTGGCACCTGGGATGCACTGCAGATGCAAGCGCCACACTGGCGTGTTGAATTACGGAACATGATGAGAGAGTTAACATGAGAAGAATGCTTGTTACCGGTGCAGCCGGTTTTATCGGAGCGAATTTTGTTCGTTATATCCGTGATCAGTACCCGGAAGATCGCATCGTCATTGTAGATGCACTGACCTATGCCGGTAATACCCAAAATCTTGATGGCGTGCTTGATGAGCAATGTGAGTTGCTTGCTGCAAATATTAACGATTCCGATTTGATGATGACTCTGCTGCGTGAGCATAAGCTGGATACCATTGTGCATTTCGCGGCAGAGAGCCATGTTGATCGATCTATTACAGGTCCTGATGCGTTCATTGAAGCCAACATACTAGGCACTTACAACTTATTAAAAGCGGCTCGGCAAGTTTGGCAGATTGAAGAAATGGCTGTTGATGATCACCGCTTCCATCATGTCTCCACTGATGAAGTGTATGGGACTTTGCATATCGATGATCCTGCTTTTACAGAGGCCACAGCGTATGCGCCAAATTCTCCGTATTCAGCGAGTAAGGCGTCTTCTGATTTTCTGGTGCGCTCTTATCACCATACCTATGGGCTTAATGTGACGACCAGTAACTGTTCGAATAACTACGGTCCTTATCACTTTCCTGAAAAGTTGATTCCGCTGGTGATTCTGAATATCCTGCACGGAAAGTCATTGCCTATATATGGCGACGGTAAAAACATACGTGATTGGTTATATGTTGAAGATCACGCTCAAGGCATCGATCTGGTATTAAAAGACGGCAGATTAGGTGAAACCTATAATATCGGTGGTTGCAACGAATGGACGAACATCGATATCGTTAATCTGGTGTGTTCCCTAATCGATAAGCGCTTTGCTGAAAGTGCTGAGCTGAGGGAAACCTATCCTGAATGCCCTGCGTCTCAAGGCGAAAATGCAGACTCTCTCATCACCTATGTTACCGATCGGGCCGGTCATGATTTTCGTTACGCTATCGACACTCAAAAAATTGAAGCTGAGCTTGGGTACAAGCCGCGTGTTACTTTTGAAACTGGGATAGAGATGACAATTGACTGGTACCTGGCTAATCCACAGTGGTGGCAAGCTGTGCTGGATGGTAGCTACCGACATGATGCTGGAGTTGTTGTGCCCATTAAGAACGCGGCCTAAGCCTTGGCGGAACTTGTGCTCACACAGCTTTAGTTTTTTTATGTAAAAATGTAACAGTACTAATTCAGTACTAGATACCGACAAAGGGTTGGACAATTTTACCTACCAGACCAGAGAAGCGCACAGGTGCATCGGTGGCTATCAGCGATACACAGGGAACATCCGAATTAACCACTGGGCTGTGAAGGTGTTTTTCATCAAGATCAGATATGTCCCCGGCTTTAAACCACCCTAACTCGTCAGTATAGGACCCACTTAGCACAAATGTCAGTTCGCGATGCTCATGGGTGTGCTGGCTAAACGCTGTGCCAGGTTCAGCGCTAAACAACTTAAACGCACCTTCTTTTCTAGGCTTATCAGTCAGGTTGTATTGTTTTATTCCGGGAGCCACAGTGCGCCAGGGAAGATTGTCGATCGATGTTGGTAATAACCTTGCAAGCGGGGCGGGGACGCCTTTTACAGCGGCCAAGTTGGCGTTTTCGTTTACGGCGCATTGGCTTGCAGAGACGTCTTGCTTATTAGCCCTGATAAGAACGTCTTTGTAACCTGCAGACATGGCGGCAGGTTGTTCGGTGTTGAGCATATTGCCACCGATGGAGTCGCACAGATTGGCGCGTTCGCGGCAGTGTGGGCACAGCGTCAGATGGCATGCGATCAACGTCTCCATAGACGAGCTCAATACGCCGGCGGCGTAATCCTGAAGTGTTTCGTCCGCTAAGTGATGTTCTGGCATCATCAAAAATTACTCCTGTGTTTCCATTTCCGCCCGAATCGCCTGCATGGCAAGTCTGATTCTGGATTTAACTGTGCCTATGGGCAACTGAAGCCAAGTGGCGATATCGCCATGCGACTGGCCCTTAAAATACGACAGGTGCATAACCTGAAGTTGTTCCTGTGGCAGCGTCAGCATTGCTGAATTCAACCGGCTGGATTGTTGTGCAAGTTCAACATGATCGGCCTGAGTAGGTCGCTCGTCATCCGTTTCCAGCATTTCATCGTCAAGTTCAACTTCGACTCTGGAATTACCGCGAAGGTAATCGATCCTGCGATTTCGCGCTATCGTAAACAACCAAGTGCTGGGTGCTGCCTTTTCTGGGTCGTAACTCTCAGCTCGCCGCCATACAATCAGCATGATTTCCTGAGTTAACTCCTCGGCAATGTCTTCTTGCAGGCCCTTACCGATCAGGAAAGACTTGATACGCCCTGAAAAATGAGCATAGAGATCCGCGAACGCTGCTTCGTCCTTGTGAGAACCAATTGCGACCAGGTTCTTCCGCATTCTTTCAATCAGTGCGAGTTGTTCGGATTTCACACTGCTGGTCTTCTGTTTAGCTTGTGCTTCCATCTAGTATGAGTGCTACGGTCTTCAGACCGAATCAGATCATCTTTGATCCGCTGGATTGCCAAACCCGTAACATAGCTGGTTGGGTAATATTGGTGTAGTAAACTGCCTAAATGGATTCTACAGTCAAAAAACACATCGCTGTGGTTGGCAGTGGCGCCGCGGGGCTCTCAGCGGCCTGGCTGCTTGCAAAGCGCCACACGGTTACGCTGCTTGAGCAGGATGGCAGGCTGGGAGGCCATGCCAACACGGTGGCCACAAACGACCCGGATGCACCCGATATTGATACAGGGTTCATTGTTTTCAATAACCCTTGCTACCCAAATTTCATTCGCTGGATGGATAGCCTTGGGGTAGCCGCTGAAGACAGCAATATGTCATTCGCTGTTTCGCGTGACAGTGGCCAGTTCGAATACGCAGGCGGGCCTGCGGCAGGTCTCTTGGCGCAGCCCAGCATTGTATTCAAACCACGTTTTTGGCGAATGCTTCGTGATCTTGTCAAGTTTTACAAGCTCGCACCACGCAGCGTCGATAACACGTCAGGGCAAACGCTAGGTGCGTTTCTGGCAGCGGGTGGGTACTCGAAGGCGTTCATTGATGACCATTTGATGCCTTTTGCAGCTGCTGTGTGGTCTGCTGATGTTGACACCATGCTTGACTATCCAGTCAATGAATTCATTCGATTCTGCGATAACCACGGTCTGCTTCAACTACGTAACCGGCCACAATGGCGAACTTTGTCAGGTGGTAGTCAGAGCTATGTGAACGCGGTGGCAGAAGCGATCGGCTTTGACAACATCAAGACCAATTTCGATACGGTAAAAATCGAGCGCTTGAGCGATGGCGTAGTGGTGCACAGTCGTAGTGGTCGAACTGTGCGTGCCGACCATGTTGTCGTTGCAACGCATGCCGATCAGGCCCTGGCGCTGTTGGAAACACCCAATGACAGGGAGCAGGCGTTACTGAGTCAATTTAAGTACGAAACGAATACGGCATACCTGCATACTGATGCCAGTTACATGCCCAAGCGACGAGCCGCCTGGTGCAGTTGGAATTATGTTGAGGCCGCTGCAAGCTCCGGGAAAGTCTGTGTTAGCTACTGGATGAATTTGCTCCAAAATTTCCCAACCGCAAAAGACTATTTCGTCACCCTTAACCCGGCTGTTGTGCCGGATGACACCGCCACGTTGTATTGTACCGATTACGATCATCCAGTATTTAATCAGGCAACCGCCTCTGCGCAGAAGCAATTGTGGTCCTTGCAGGGCAGACAAAGAACCTGGTTCTGTGGCAGTTATTTTGGTGCTGGCTTTCACGAGGATGCGGTGCAAGCAGGATTGGCCGTAGCCGAACAACTTGGCGAGGTATCGCGCCCCTGGCACCTTGATAACCCATCCTCGCGCATTGTGGTGAAGCCTCTGGCTTCAGATGATACGAGCCCGGTTGCAGCCTGACATGCAGTCTTCTTTGTACATTGGGCACGTGTTTCACAAACGGTTGCGACCGCGTATTCATTCGCTCAAGCTGACGGTGTTTTCGGTACTGTTGGATATCGATGAGGTACAGCAACTACAGAACAAAATGTGGCTTTTCTCCCACAATCGGTTCAATCTTTTCAGTTTCTATGACAAGGACTTTGGTGAAAATCCGGAGGAACCTTTAAGCGACTTTGTACGTCGTAAGTTACTTGAAGTGAACATCAGTACCAGGCCAAGCCAGATCATGCTCAGTTGTTATCCGCGTGTTTTGGGGCGCAGTTTCAATCCGATTAGCCTGTTCTACTGTTTTGATGAGCACGGACGCTTGTTTGCTGTTATCCATGAAGTGCATAGCACGTTCGGTGAACGCCACGCTTATGTTTTGCCGGTAACAGAAAAAATTCAGCCACCGTACGCTGTGAATACGAACACGGCGGCATCTACTGAAACGGCTCCAAAATGGATAGAACAAGCGTGTGAAAAAGCGTTGTTTGTTTCACCGTTTAACCATATGGATATGCATTACACCTTTCGGTTTAACTGCCCTGATGAAACGCTGATACTTGGTATAAAAGTGCATGATGAAAATGGACATTTTCTGAGTGCAAGTTACAAGGCAAAGCGCTCTGAGTTAAACAGTCTTCGCTTAATGCGCTTGTTTTTTTCAATTCCGATGTTGTCGTTTAAGGTCGTCATAGGTATTCATTGGCATGCGTTAAGGTTGTGGCTAAAGCGTGTGCCATGGTATCGACATATACCAAAGCAATCGGTTAGTAATACGCATACTAGATAAAATAAGAAATCGATATGGAAGATGCAAAAGAACAAGCTCTGCGCGAAGATTCGCCTGAAAACTCAGGCAAATCGGTTTTGGGCAGCGTTGTGCAAAAGCGTTTTGGCTCAGTATTAAACGCTTTTGAAGATGGTCAGCTTTCGCTAACCTGGCCTGATGGGAAAACCACGTTTCACGGTCAGCACAGTTCACAAAATAGCAATAACGCTAGCGTCGCTTTGCGCAGCTATGCACCGATCAGACGCTTGCTAACCGATGGTCAAATTGGATTTGCGGAAAGTTACATAGAGAATGAGTGGAGTACAGATAACCTGCAAAATCTGTTTGCGTTAATCATGCGCAACGAGCATAGAATCAGCCCATTAACACGCGGTAACGTTATTGCTCGTGGGTATAACAGGCTCCAGCACTGGATGAGGCGCAATAACAAAACCGGCAGTGAGCGCAACATTGCATATCATTACGACCTCGGTAATGAGTTTTATAAGCTTTGGCTTGATGAATCGATGAGTTACTCATCGGCCTTGTACAGCTCTGACGATCAGAGTCTGTCGAGTGCGCAGCAAGATAAAATGCACGCGGTGACTGAAATGTTATCGGCTGAGGCGGGCTCTAAGGTGCTTGAAATCGGTTGTGGCTGGGGTGGGCTTGCAAAGAAAATCGCATCAGATTCGGCATGCAATGTTCGCGGAATATCCCTTTCTAAAGAACAGCTTGCATGGGCCAATAGCAGGTTAAATGAACAAACTTCAACAGTTCAGGCATCAATCGCCTATGACTATGAAGACTATCGGAATTCGCAGGGCCGTTACGATCATATTGTGTCAATTGAAATGTTTGAGGCAGTGGGTCAACAGTACTGGGCGACCTATTTCGCCAAGCTAAATGAACTGCTTGAAAGTGGCGGCACGGCTGTACTGCAGATTATCACCTTAATCGAAAGCCGCTTCGATAACTACTGTAAAAAGCCTGATTTTATACAACGGTATATTTTTCCAGGCGGTATGTTGCCAAGCAAGCGTTTGCTTATGGAGCACATCGATAATGCCGGTTTTGAGCTTGAGACCAGCCAGTGGTTTGGAAAGAGTTATGCGCGAACATTAGGGCAGTGGTTGGAAAAATTTGAGGCAAGTTCAAGAGATGTACTGGCGCTTGATTACGACGAACGATTTATAAAAATGTGGCGCTACTATTTGGTGTATTGCCAAACGGGCTTCAATATTGGAAACACTGATGTGGGTTTGCTGAAGATTCGAAAGCGTTGATACGCATCTGAATGTCTGTATTCGATTCTGTAAAAAATTGATCTAAAAAAAGCAGGTATGCGTAAGGGAATAAAATGGTGTTTTACAGGCTAAGTAGCATGGGCACAACCAAACCAACCGGAGATTTGTCATGTCAAGTGCACGACTACGTGCTTACCTTGCCCCTGTTATTCGCGGAGCTTGCATCATCTGCTGTGCGAGTTTGTCGGGTTGTTTCAGCATGAACGCTGCAAAGCTTGCACAAGTAGAACCTGCCTTCGACTTCATTGAGTACTTTGACGGTAATACGCGAGCCTCAGGCTGGTTCGCGGATCGGTTTGGCAATGTGAAGAGACACTTTTGTGGAGATTTCATCGGTAGTAAAACTGAGGGTGTTTTTGTACTCGACGAAACCCTGTTTTACAATGATGGTACCGAGGAAGAGCGCATTTGGAATGTCAGCATAGACGACATAGGAAACTTCAGGGCCGAGTCGGCATCATTAATTGGCCCTGCGACGGGAAAAGTAATTGGGAACACGCTCAACTTGCAATACACCATGAAAGTACTGGTAGCGCCTGAAAAAGTGTGGAACCTGACTATGGACGACTACATGTTTTTACAAGCCGATGGCAGCTTGCACAACATCACTATAGTGAAAAAATGGGGTGTTCGAATAGGCTCAGTGTCGACTCAATACAGCAAACATGATGGAAGCCAGAATTGTTCCTTAATGCGTACTACTGCGGCGCACGATGATACAAGACGAACTCGGATACTATCGGACCAAGCCCTTAGCAACGAAAAAATACAGCGCATAGGGTATTATCCGGAGAAGTTTTAAGCAATAAGTAAATCGTTTAGGAAACGTCACTTCAAATTGATTGCTTGCAAGCCCCCGTTCTATCCGCTCCGCGGCGTCAGAGGTGTCCATCAAAAAAGGCATCTTGAAGTCGTTCAAGTCAGTTAATGGTGATTTAACAAATCCTGGATTAACTAGCGATAACTTGATGCCGTTTGCGTTGCATTCAGGTTTAAGTGATTCGGCCAGATTGATTAGCGCAGCTTTTGATGAACCATAAGCAGCCGCTTTTGGCAGGCCTCTATAACCTGAAACGGATGAGACGATGGCCACATGGCCATTTGCCTGGCGTTTGAATTGCTCAAGTGCCGGCAATAAACAGCGAACAAGGCCACGCAAATTCACATCGTAGGTTTTTTCAAAATGCTCCAGGCTGAGTGCTTCAAATTCAATCGGCTCATAGTACCCTGCATTGAGAATTGCCAGATCGAGTGTATTGCTGTTCGAGAGGATTTGCGTAACAGCCATGCCGACCGATTCGTTGTCTGTGACATCACAGGGCACCGGGATAATGTCTCCCGACATCGCAGCAGCTGAGGATTGCAGAGCCTGTAATTTTTGCTCTCCACGCGCGCTGGCATAGACAGTATGGCCATTTTTAGCATAGCGAAGCGCCAGCTCAGCTCCAATACCTGTGCTAGCGCCGGTAATCCAGATGTGCATTATGGATAGATTCCTTAATTTGCGGGAGGTTTGTCGAGAACATAAGTGATTTCACTACCATCTTCGCCAACAAACTTAAGTTGCACCCAGTGCTGATCATCACCGTACCAGACATCGGCTTTAATTTGGCCTGTGATGGAATAGCGCGTTGTATTTAATTCTGTCCCACCTATTGTCAGAATCTCATTACCTTTTTTAACCGTGTCAACGGTACTGGTAACGCCTTTTATTGTGTTGAACAAGCGTGATTGCGTCAGGGCAGCCGAGTACCAATGATTTGTTGCGTAACCGATCAGCTCATCGTTGATTTGTTCGCCTTTGTCATTTACCAGCATTGACTGAGTTGCATCGTTTCTAAGCTGTGTAGTGACCTTGTTGCCTCTTGTTGTTGTAGCCGATCTCACTTCAAACAGTTTGCTATCCACCCACTTTTCTGAGGAAACATAGCTGAATCTGAATACGGGTACTTTTAAAATGCGTACCGTTATTTTTGAATTAATATCGACAGACACGTTTTCTCCGTCGCGAGAAATAGTCAATAAATGCGTGCCGATCTTCTTGCCTTTACGATAAATGCTATAGCTGGTTAGGGGCGCGTACACGTCGGCGGCCTCTGTGACGGAGAGTGATTGTGCTTTTAACGGTTCTGGCGACATCAACAGCGCGCACAAGAGCACGAGAAAATAGGAGAGCTGAGGTTTCATAGCGATCTTGAATCTCTTTTTGTAGCGTACGGGCAGCTCACTGGGTCAGATCAGACTGACTTACAATATTTATCAATTCTGGCCAAAATGTCAGGTTTATCCCTTGTGCAAAAGCGTCACGAGCTGTGTGCGCAAACTAGCCTCAAGCTTACGACGCTGGCCATTTGTCGTGTCCAATTTTAAATTGAGCACGGCTTCAATTTGATCTTTTGTTGTAATGCTCTTTGTGTTTAAGGCGAATCGACGCAGTGCGGCAGCCGATTCCATACAGCTACGGCTTCCTTGCGACATTGCCAGTAAAATCGTGGCGTCTGTCAGGGGCAGTTGTGCCTCTGTATTTAAGCGGATGCTATTTTGATAAAGTAAACTGGTATCCAGATCAGCATCAAACAGATTGAGTGCCTGCAAATTCTCAGTAAAAACGTTGTTGGCTGTTTGCAGTACCTTCATCACTGGCTCGCTATGGGCTTTAAGCATACAAACTGCTCGCAGACCACTTCGCGGATTAATCCGTAACCCATAATGAATGGGTGTCATTGATTGCTTCAACCAAAACGACAGGGTGGCGGTGTCGGCACCAAAACTTGCACCAGTGGACAGCTGCTGCGTCGCATAATGTTGATCGATAAAATGAACTAAGGTGGACCCAAACCCCCGACGTTGACAATCGGGGTGGACAGCAATGCGTACAATGCGTGCATAGCCTGCGCTTAGCGCCGTTGCATTCTGAGCTACCTGGGCTAGCAGTTGAGGCAGAAGTTGATCCTTCAACCGGCGTTGTCGATTAATAATGGGCGCATGAAGCTTCTCATGTAAGTTACCTTCGATAGCCACCAATGCAGCCCCGACAATGTGTTCGCCCTGCATCTTAACAAACACATGCATATCATCTTTATCCAGCAGATGCTGCAAATCATCTGGTGTGGTCTGATAGTGCGCCTGAGTGAGTAACCCGTATACATGAGTAAGCAGGTCTTTGTCATCGAGCAAACGCTTTTTATCTACTGTGCGGCAGGCGAGAGAAGAACCTATTTCCAAGTGACTGGGAGTTTCAGGCAGGGCCGCATTCAATAGGAAAACCGTATTGGTAAATTGCTCAAGAGGGTCATCAGCCGCCCAACGAATGGGCTTGACTGGTTCAAGCATAAGCCAGCCGGGTTTACGTTTGTTCAGTAGCCTTGCAAAGCGCAATGCAAATGCCCGTCCGGCACCTTCATACCCTTGCACAGTGGTGATAAAAATGGTGCGTGATGCCTGTTCCATTAAGCGTGATAACACGATAATAGGTAGTGAACCGGCTTCTTCAACCAATAAAACATCGTGTTTGTTTTTCAAAGCTGTATCGACAGATTGAAATTGCAGCGAATGCGTTTGTGGCTGACTAGTCGACGTCGCCTCTTTTGCGTGCTTTATCAGGATGTCGCTTGCGCTTTGCCGAGCTGCTGTAACCGTGATGGTCGAGTGTGTTGCGTCCATCGATTTGAGTAAGATCGAAATCGCTCGACCTGCAAGTGCCGATTTTCCACGCCCCCG
Source organism: uncultured Granulosicoccaceae bacterium (assembly GCA_964435305.1). GTDB lineage: Bacteria > Pseudomonadota > Gammaproteobacteria > Granulosicoccales > Granulosicoccaceae > Granulosicoccus. The sequence continues at coordinate 8,742 of CAYSZH010000014.1, read as the reverse complement.
ATGTCCTTGAATAACGACGACATCGGTTGATTCAGTCGTCAGAGCAGACAGTAATTGATCGAGCAGCTGCTCTTGTTCTGCCAGCCAACTGCCGACGTTTTTTTGCGTTTCCAGCTTTATGCCTGTTTTTGGATCCAAGGCTGCTTGAATCGTTTCTGGTATTGCACCATCAGAGACGGCTATAGAATCAACTGGCTGTGCAGAGGGCAGACTTTCCAGCTGACCAATACGAAGCGCAGGCAATCCAGCGTGGGTATCAGTTACTGATTGCAAATGATGTGTGAAACGCACCAAAAAACGGGAGTTATTGTTCTTAACCCAATCAGCCCACGTTGGCGTTAACAAAATAAACAATCCACCTGCTTGTAAACCGCCTGCAGCGGCGGCAAAAAGCCCTGGGTTAAATGGAACGGTTGCATCATAGATAACGTAGTAAGACTCACTGCCGAGCAGTGCCTGCTTTTGATCGGCCAGATCGGCATTAGACTCGTTAGGGACGTGACAGACTGTTTGTGGAACAGATGTATTGATCTCTGCGCGAGTGCTGTGAGAAAAGTCTTGTATCCAGTTGTCACAGGTTTGTCTTAGCGTGTCAGCGCACTCACCAGAAAGAACAAGCAGCCCACGATGGCCACGCAACGCGCTTTCCCGCCGGTATAGACTAACGACATTAAAAACCTGTGAATTGATTGCTGACGTTGGAGCTTCAGTGATTTTCAATAATTTCACACGTGTGCAGAGGGCATCTGGATATAATAATCAACATCAGAAAGCAACTGCTTTCAACCAAACCTCCTCCAAGTGGTATTGAGGCAGGGATGCTACTTCCAGCCAAGGATGGCTGATTTTTTTAATACGTCCCCACATCCTTTAAATTAATGTTGGCTAGTGTAGCCTTGCCAGCCAATTGATCTGTTTTTAAGGTCAAAGCGGAATTATTCCCGTTGTGTTGGCCAAAATTATGACACAGTCTTGGTGAACGGGTTTTTTGGCAATATAACGCGCTAATCGAGTTTCGGTGGAAGGCTTATTAACAATTGATAACCAAGTCACGTGTTGCTCTTTTGCAATAGATAATAAAAATACCAAAATAACCATTAAAATCAGCTATATATTCACTATGTGTGACAAGCACTACAAATAGCTTTTCGCATATGCAAACCGGCCCATTGAAAAATACCCTGTGATCAGTAACATTGCACAACGATCCAAGGGTGTTCTCGATCTGGAACTTAGTGTTTATACTCATCGAGCCAAATGGTTTACACCTAAGGCCCGGATTAGCAGGTTAATAAGTTAGGTTAGAACGATCTCTAGATCATGTACCACTAGTCAGAATTGCGCGGTTTAAATGGTTTAAGCCCAGCATTCTGCAATATTTAAAAAATTTTAACGAGGATATCTGAATGATCAAAAAGTATATAGGAATAACGCTGGTTACAGCGAGTCTGGCAATTGTTGGCTGTTCAAGCAGCGACGACGATGCTACTGACATGGCTGACACTGGTATGACTGATGCGGGTGCAGCTGACGCAGGTGCGGCCGATGCAGGTGCAGCTGACGCAGGTGCGGCCGATGCAGGTGCAGCTGACGCAGGTGCAGCCGATGCTGGTGCAGCAGACGCAGGTGCAGCAGACGCAGGTGCAGCAGATGCAGGTGCAGCCGATGCAGGTGCAGCTGATGCCGGTATGGCTGACGCAGGTGCCGCGGACGCAGGCGCAGCTGATGCTGGTATGACTGACGGTGGCGATACTGGTGGTGGTGACGGTGACGGTGGTGAGCTGACTCGTAACCCAGGTTCGACTACTGATGTAGTTTGGCAGGATAACCGGGCTCGTGTAGCACTTGAGGCACTGCGTGTTGTGGGCTTTACTGGTTCTATCAATGGAAGTGCTGACTGGACGGTCTTCCTACCTAGCGATGCGGCGTTAGAAGCTGCCGGCGTAACTCCTGATGCGCTAAACAATGATGTGTTCCAACGACACATTCACACTGTGGTTTCTATTCCAGCTGAACAGCTTCTTGCTCTTCCTGAGTTAACGATGAATGACGGTACTGTGTATATGATCACAGGTGGATCTGATGCGACAACTGATCCAGCAATGATCGGTGGTGTTGAAATCATCGGTACAGATCTCATGAGTACAACTGGTAGCACAGCTATAGTTCATATTCTTGATGGTGTATTACCTTAGGTCTGAAACGATATGAGGGCTCTGATTGAGAGCCCTGTTTATCGAAAAAAAGCCGCCTTAGGGCGGCTTTTTTTGTGCCTTTGGTATTTAAAGTTTAATAAAATATCAGCAAGTATCGCGATACCTGAACGTCTGGCTAATACACTATGACAATACAAATCAACAGCCTGTTTGACGGTGGAAACATTGTTGTCGAGTCCTTAGATCATACTGGCAACATAGACCTTTCTATAAAGCCTGATGTGCATAGCGAGTTTTTGCAGTGGTTTCACTTTAGGCTCTCGGGTGCAAAAGGGGTTCGTTGCAACTTATCGATCGTGAACGCCGGGTCCACCACGTACCCGAAAGGTTGGGAAAATTATGACGTGGCCACGTCCGAAGATTTGAAGCATTGGTATAGAACACCGGCATGCTTTGATCAGGCATCTCTCAGCTGGTCGATCACGCCAACAACAGACTCAGTCTATTTTGCCTATTTCGCACCTTATTCTCTAGATCGACATCAGGCTTTTTTGGCCGAGTGCACGATGGAGCCTGGAGTGAGCTTGGAAGTACTGGGTCAGACACTCGATGGTCGGGATCTTGATTATCTGTGTTTGCAAGCGCTCAATGAAAATCGAAAAGCGCAGGAAAAATTACAGCTTTGGTGTATTGGCAGGCAACACCCAGGTGAAACCATGGCCAGTTGGTGGATGGAAGGCTGGTTGAATCGTTTGCTTGATGAGTCGGATGCGACGGCGTGCGCGCTACGCGAAATAGCGGATATTCATGTGGTACCTAATATGAACCCGGATGGCTCTTTTAGAGGTCATCTCAGAACAAACGCCTGTGGTGCTAATTTAAATCGTGAATGGGCCAAGCCGTCAATGGAGCGTAGCCCTGAAGTGTTTTTGGTGCGTCAGCGCATGCGTGAAACCGGTGTGAGCCTGTGCATCGATGTTCATGGCGATGAGGCATTACCCTATAACTTTATCGCAGGTACCGAAGGTGTCTCTAACTGGAACCAACAGCGCGATCAACAACTCAACGCGTTTAAAGAAACTCTGGCTGCGATCAACCCGGATTTTCAAACCGTCTATGGTTACCCTAAAAATTCACCCAATAGCGCAAATTTGAGTTTTTGTAGCAACAGTGTTGCTGAGTATTTTGAGTGCCCAGCGTACACACTGGAAATGCCGTTCAAAGACAATGCTGAGCGACCTGATAAAGAACTCGGTTGGTCGCCTGATCGTTGCGATGCTCTGGGGCGCTCTTTCGTCGATGCGGTATTCCTTGCATTAACTGATCGACTGCTACCAATTTGATTTCACTGAAAAGCCGTTTCAAAAAAGCTGCGCAGCTTACGTGAATGCAATCGCTCGGGGCCCATTGCCGCGAGTTTGTTTAAAGCGAGCATGCCAATTTGTAAATGTTGTGCAACCTGCTCCTGGTAGAACTTGCTCGCCATGCCTGGTAGTTTAAGTTCACCCTGCAAGGGTTTATCCGATACACAAAGTAGCGTGCCGTAAGGTACTCGCAAGCGAAAACCGTTTGCAGCAATGGTGGCTGATTCCATATCCAGGGCAATTGCCCGAGATTGCGATAAGCGCCGCACCGGTTCGCGTTGATCCTGCAACTCCCAGTTTCGGTTGTCAACCGATGCCACGGTGCCAGTTCGCATAATACGTTTAAGATCGAAACCTTCGAGGCCAGTGACTTCGGCTACGGCGCTTTCCAGCGCTTGCTGTATCTCGGCTAAGGCAGGGACGGGCACCCACACAGGTATATCGTTGTCGAGCACTTTGTCTTCTCGCACATAAGCATGTGCCAGCACATAATCGCCTAACGCCTGTGAGCTTCTTAAACCAGCACAATGGCCCAACATGAGCCAGGCATGTGGACGCAGCACGGCAACGTGATCGGTAATGGTTTTTGCATTGGACGGCCCCACACCGATATTGATCATGGTAATACCACGACCTTTGGGTGCAACTAAATGGTAAGCCGGCATTTGAGGCTGTTTTGATAGTGACTCGCCGTGTTGTGTTTGCTCACCTGAGTACGTGATGATATTACCTGGCTCAACAAAAGCGGTGTAATCGCTATCACCACTGGCCATCATGGATGAGGCCATCTCGCAGAACTCATCAATATAGAATTGATAGTTTGTGAACAGCACGTAGTTTTGAAAATGTCCAGGATCCGTCGCTGAGTAGTGCACCAGTCGGTGTAGGGAATAGTCGACCCGCTGCGCTGGAAACGGCGATAAAGGAATGGGAGTATCCCCTTCGGGTTCAAACGTACCGTTAACGATGTAATCATTAACATGTGCAATGTCGGGTACGTCAAACGCATCGCGCAGTCCTGCGCTTAATTCTCCGGTGTCATCTGATTCAATTGTCGCACCTGAGATAAGCGCAAAGTGCAAGGGAATAGAAATATCAGATTCGATTATGTCTACCGGCAAATCATGATTGTTAATAAGCAAATCCAACTGATGACGTAAATAGCCCTTGAACAAAACAGGTTGAGTGATCGTGGTGGAGTAGGTGCCGGGCTGATCAACATGCCCATAGGATAAACGCGAATCTACACGAGCGTAACTTGTCGTTTTAAAGCGAATTTCGGGATAACAGGCGCGATACTTACCACTTTGGAGTTTACCAGCCAGATAGTCTTCAAAGGCGCTGCGCAAAAACCGGGTATTACGATCGTAAATTTCTATCAGCCGCTCAACCGCCTGTTGCGGGTCTGTAAAAGTTTTTGCTTTAAACGCCGGTGGGGAGGAGAGCGGTGTATCCATAGTTAAACGTCCTGTAGGAGCTGGCGTGTTTTACATTGCGTCTTTAGGTCCAACCCGCAACCTGTATCCAAGGTAGATTAGTGAGAGTATAGATGCTGATACGTACATCAGCGTAAAAACCAGAGTATCGCTTATATTGCTGCCCCACAGTACAGCCGCAAGCAATAAAAACCCGATTCCCAACCAAAATTGGGTGATATAGCTTTTAATTAGCAAATAGCGCACCCCTTGTTGCGTGCCGGCGATATCAAAAAATCGCTTGTTAAACGCAAGCCGAAAGAACGAGGAGCAAAAGGTGATACAAACCAATAAAATCAGCAGAATTTGTGCTGGTAGCCCGTTGTCCGCAAAGATACGTAGTAGCCATGAAGCTCCGTATAACAGCACGGCTAAGCGAAACACAAATTGTCCTGCGATACGATCAATGGTATTTTTGAGTACGTAGAAAAGGAGTCCAAACACCACTGCCAACACAACGACAACCACGCCAAAACGGGCATAGTCTTCTTCAGCAATAATAAATAAACTTAATGACCAGACGTGGCTTTCCAAAAACAGGAAAAAACCGTCTGCGACAAAAATGGCACGTGAATTGTGCTTATCCTTAAACATCAGCGATTGCTTTAACGATATCGGCTCATTACTGTGCAGTGGCACGCTGTTGTCGAATCGATAAAACCAGAATGTGGCGATTAGCCCCAGCAGGGCGGAAATTAGCAACAGCGCAAGCGCACCATCTCTTGCCAATAGCCAACCACCGACCAAGATACCCAGTTTCAAAAAAACGCTAACGAAAATTTGAAAATTACCGTACTGCCGGCCGCTGTCGTTACCACCAAGAATTTGCAGAAAAAGCGTACGTTGCGTGGTCCAGAAAAACGCGTTGTAAACACCGTTGCATATACCAAGCGCAATCAAATAAGGTGTGTTTTGAAATTGAGTTATCGCGATCGCAACGAGTAAACACTCCAGCCCAAAAGTGAGACTGAAAAGCCAGGCGGTGGACCGGCGTGTAGAGAGCGGTTGCCAAAATTTCAGTGCGGCACAAAAACTTAATCCTGATACACCAATGAGTAAACAAATTTGTGCGAGTCCGTGGCCATTGCCCCAGAGAAAGACGGGTAGATAAAAGGGCAGTAGCCCGATGAGTAGGGAGTGGCATCCGAGAAACTGATAAAACCGCATTGGCGGGCTTTGCTTTTTCACAGGCGTGCGGCTATTTAAAACTAGAGTTTAAAACGTATTGGTGTCGGCGACAGCTTTATTGTCCATCTCGGTGTAAAAGCTTTCAAGGTCATCGAGTTGTCCAAAACGCGGCTTCTCGTGCATGCGAGTGTATGGGCGTGAATTAACTTCAAGGAAAATGCACTTCTGCTCACGGTAGTCGATGTGAATACCTTTTTCTAAAATGACATCGATGCCAAAGAGGCTGGCACCAAAGTGTTTAACAACAGAATTAAACAAGGCTTTATTGGCTTCTGGAATGGTGTTTTGATCGATTGTTTCAACAATGCCACCTGGCGCCAAGGCCACTCGATTAAAAAGATAGATGCGCTCGTTTTCTGCGGGAACTGAATCAAAATCCAGTGCCTGTTTGGCAAGGTAGCTTTTGATCGCAGGCGATTTTTTAATGGGGTAAATCGTTGGGTGGAGCTTCATTTGCTCACGCACCGTGTTTTCATCATCGATGAGACGGCTGATACTGTGTTCGCCATTCCCATCCACAAAAGGAGGGTACCGGCGAATAACCGAGACTAATTCGTCCTGTGTTGCCAGCACGCGATAATTAGCGCCAAGCAGGTACTGTTCTATGACACTGCTAGGCCACCAGACTTTGACCAATAAAGCCGCTTTCCAAAGATCTTTGGCGTTATTTATGGGAAAGTGGCTACCGCGAGAAAAGCCGCTGACATTGGGTTTGATGCACAGCGGGTAACCGTGCTCTTTGGCAAAGCGTTGCGCTTTAAATGGATTAATAAAGATTGTGCCGTGTGCATGAGGCACATCATGCTTGGCAAACATCTCACGAGCCTGAGCTTTTGAACGGCTACCACGTCTTACGGCGAGCGAGTTGTAGTTGCTGCAACCAGCCATGTACTTCTTGCTGATCCAGGCGTAGATCAGCGCTTTGATTTTTTTCACGACAGGGTGCGCCGCGGATCAAATTTTTGTGTGTTGGATGAGAAGCGTTTCTTATGACCATACAACATCATGCGGGTGAAGATTGCAGGTGGCCGTTCAATTGGCTTTTTCATGGCCTTTGTCGCTCTTGCCAGGCTCATCATAGATTGGCCTATAAATTTTAACCGCGTTGACCAACTGTAACTGCTGTCGAGCAGGTTGATTGGCATAGGTAAAAACAAGTTGACTTCGATGACATGAAAGTTACCTGCAAGCAGCTGCTGATGATCGTCGGCGCGCACACTCATACGAGAAATGGCGAATGTGCCGATTTGATTCAGGAAACCTGCCAGCACAGCCTTTTTATCTGCATTAAATTGCTGGGTAACATCCACATAACGTGTGTTGTTGTTGTACTTGCTATTGATTGGATAGCTCTCGGTCTGGTTAACCGCTTCTGTCACAGTAAGCACATTGTGCTCACCCGAATCACCATTGATGTCAATGCTGAAGATTTCGAATTCGCGTGCACCCGGGGCCGCTTCTTGAACAATGTATTTTTGCGGTTGCTCTTGCGAGATGAGCTTTTCTCTGAGTGCCTGGAGCTCGTTGAAATTATCGGCTCGATGGATGCCATGGGCATTTTGGCCCCATTCGGGCTTGAGAAACACCGGGTAGCGGGGAGGTTGGTAATCTGGTGTGTCGCTGACCTGGCCTAGCCGCCACCGTTCAGGGATTAGCTTATCGATTGCCAGTTTGGAGAAAATACCCAGTTCTTTGGAAAAATAGCGAGCATTGAGCTGAAAAAATTTCCAAGGCACAGTACCCAATCGAAAACAGCAGGCAATGTAGGTAATTATGATTAGTAAAGTGATGTGCATGGTAGAGCTGCTATGAATCCTGCATTCGTTGCCCGAAAGCCTCAATGTCCTGATTTTACAATGGTATTGGTGTTTGACGCTAGCTAGCGAACAGCCACAGACTACCTAAATATTGTTACAACTACACAATTTATAGACTGGTTTTGAGATTTAAGGTTCCCGAATGGTTAATGCGTTGCCTCTTTGCACGAGCTCAAAGTGTCGCAAAAACGTCATTCCAAGCAATGCGACCTCGCCATCCATCGATGGATTGATGCTGGCATCCACGTTTTCTCGACTCACATCACCTATCGAAAGCCAGTTCAGCCGGGTCTGGAATACATCTATAGTGCCATTTGCCGTGTTGACCGGGTAGCGCAGGCCTCGGTTCAAACCCAGTTTATCCGCGACATTTTGAGGAATGCTCACACCGGATGCACCCGTATCCACCAAAAACGTGACTTCGTGTCCATTAACCTCACCGGCCACAACGTAATGCCCTCGTCGATCGCCCTCCAACAGAACACTGCGGCGACCATCGGTACCAGTAATGTTAGTTGGAATTTGCCCTCTTGCACGCTTCTCGAGATACAGGTGCGCAAACCAGGTGCCGAAGCCGAGTACCAGAAGCCAAAGGGCGATAAACATCCAGCGCCCAATTTGAGAAATGGGTTGATCTGGATCTGGAATGGAATCATTACTCATATTCGAACTGATCTCACCGCATGGCCCTATTTTTGGATACAATTGCGGGTTTACCGCCATCAGCTACCCATCTGGGGTG
>CAYSZH010000013.1:0-51334 GCA_964435305.1 uncultured Granulosicoccaceae bacterium | reverse complement strand
CATTTATTTTCATGATGCTGACCATCGTATACATGAGCATGGCGCACGAGCATCATTGATCGAAGGTCGTGAGATAAACACGCTCTGTAAAGGCGCAGTTTAGAATTTTTAGGTAACACAGTTTTTATTTAAGTTAATACATTTAAACGTTTATTTTTTGGAGTAAGTCATGGAAACAGTAGTTGGTTTAACCGCAATTTCAGTTGGCCTTTTGATTGGTCTTGGTGCACTTGGTACAGCAATCGGCTTTGGTCTGCTGGGAGGTCGTTTTCTAGAAGGTGCTGCGCGCCAGCCAGAAATGACTCCAATGCTGCAGGTTAAAATGTTCATCGTTGCCGGTCTTCTTGATGCGGTTCCTATGATCGGTGTTGGTATTGCGTTGTTCTTCACTTTCGCTAACCCGTTTGTTGGTCAGATCGCAGGTTAATCCGACTGACTTAAAGGGAGAGCAATATGAATATCAACCTGACACTAATTGGCCAGGCGATTTCATTCGCGATCTTCGTTTCATTGTGTATGAAGTATGTATGGCCACCAGTTATGGCCGCACTGCGTGAGCGCCAGGACAAAATTGCACAAAGCCTGGCGGATGCTGAGCAGGGTGCTCAACGTCGTGAAGAAGCTGAAGCAGAAGTCGAAACCATGCTTCAGGACGCTAAAGCACAAGCAGCAGAAATTGTTGCTCAAGCGCAAAAGCGTGGCAACGAGATCGTTGAAGAGTCTAAGAATACAGCGCGCGCCGAAGGTGATCGCTTAAAGCAGGCTGCACAATCTGAAATTGAACAGGAAGTGGTTACCGCAAGAGAAAATCTGCGCAAGCAGGTGGGTTCTATTGCCGTGGCTGGTGCCGGTAAAATTTTGGGAAGCGAAGTCAACGCCGATTCACACGCCAAGGTGCTGGATGACCTGGTTGGGCAACTCTAAGGGGCCTGATCATGTCTGACTTCACTACCGCTGCAAGGCCTTATGCGAAAGCAGTTTTTGAAATTGCACGTGAGGAAAGCAAGTTTGACGAATGGTCAAGCCGACTCGCTGTATTGGGCGCTATTGTTGATCATCCGGACATGCAAACCCGGCTTGATTCACCCAATTTGACTCAAGAAGATGCGGCTCGCATGGTAGAAACCGTTGCATCCGATGTGGTTAACGATGACAACAGCCGGAATTTTGTACGGCTGCTGGCAGAAAACAACCGCATCAAGTTGCTCGGCGATATCAGTGGCATATACGAGATACTTCGTGCGGAAGCAGAAGGTGAAATCGAAGCGCAAGTCACATCAGCTTTCGAGCTAACCGACGAGCAACGCGACAAGATGGCAACGGCGCTAAGTAAGCGTCTTGATCGTAAAGTGCGCATTGTGAGCACGGTGGATAACGATCTCATTGGTGGTGCGATTATTCGTGCTGGCGATTTGGTTATCGATGGCTCTGTTAAGGGGCGGCTTGAAAAGATGACGCATTCGGTCGCAAGCTAAGCACTGCCAGTCGATTGTTGTGGCCTAACAGAGGCTTTGACTAAAAAGAAATAGCCATGTGAGACATCGAACGATGCTCACATTGCACAGGCCACTTATATAGGTGGCTCCGGAACAGAGGATACGCAACAGGCGTTCACTGTCCGGCAACCGGTACTAATAAACGTACCGGTCAATGAATTTAAGAGGATTTTGCTATGCAACTGAACCCATCAGAAATCAGTGAGCTGATCAAACAACGGATCGGTGATTTCGAAGCGTCTGCAGACGCACGTACGGAAGGTACTATCGTTAGTCTTAACGACGGTATTGTTCGTATCCATGGCCTCACTGACGTTATGTCAGGTGAGATGATTGAATTCCCGAACAACCTTTTCGGACTGGCACTCAACCTTGAGCGTGATTCTGTTGGTGCGGTTGTATTGGGTGATTACCAGGCACTTTCTGAAGGCGACAAGGTTAAATGTACAGGTCGAATTCTTGAAGTTCCCGTTGGCCCAGAGTTGCTTGGCCGAGTAGTGGATTCACTGGGTGCGCCTATTGATGGCAAAGGCCCTATCGCTACCCAAATCACATCACCTATTGAAAAAGTGGCACCGGGTGTAATCGATCGTCAATCGGTAGATCAGCCAGTACAAACGGGTTTGAAATCAATCGATGCGATGGTACCTGTTGGTCGTGGCCAACGTGAACTTATCATTGGTGACCGACAAACCGGTAAAACAGCTGTGGCCGTTGATGCCATCATCAACCAAAAAGGCACGGGTGTTAAATGTATCTATGTTGCTATCGGCCAGAAGCAATCAACCATTGCTAATGTGGTAGCCAAGCTTGAAGAGCACGGTGCAATGGATCACACCATCATTGTTTCGGCTGGTGCATCTGATTCTGCTGCGATGCAGTACGTTGCTCCCTATGCGGGTTGCGCTATGGGCGAATACTTCCGTGACCGTGGCGAAGATGCACTCATTGTTTATGATGATCTGACTAAGCAGGCTTGGGCTTATCGCGAAGTATCACTGCTACTTCGTCGTCCGCCAGGTCGTGAAGCCTACCCAGGGGATGTTTTCTATCTTCACTCACGTTTGCTTGAGCGTGCAGCGCGTGTAAATGCTGACTACGTTGAGCGTTTCACTGAAGGTAAGGTGAAAGGCCAGACAGGTTCATTAACCGCACTGCCTATCATCGAAACTCAGGCAGGTGACGTATCGGCTTTCGTACCAACCAATGTAATTTCGATTACAGATGGTCAGATCTTCCTGGAAACCGATTTGTTTAACGCCGGTATCCGTCCAGCGATCAACGCGGGCCTGTCGGTATCACGAGTAGGTGGTGCCGCACAAACCAAGATCATCAAGAAGCTGGGTGGTGGTGTTCGTTTGGCACTCGCTCAGTATCGTGAATTGGCGGCCTTCTCACAGTTTGCATCAGATCTTGATGAAGCCACACGTAAGCAGCTTGAACGTGGTCAGCGAGTAACTGAACTCATGAAGCAGAAGCAGTACTCACCTCTGTCTATTGCGGAAATGGGTGTGTCATTGTTTGCCGCCAACGAAGGCTACCTTGATGATGTTGATGTCGCCAAGATTGTAGATTTTGAAGAAGCACTGCATGGTCATATGCGCAGTAATCACCAGGATCTGCTGGATCAGGTAAGCCAGGCAGGTGATTGGGATGACAACATCGAAGCCGCTTTCCGTAAGGGCATCGAAGCGTTCAAATCAACTGGCACTTACTAGCTAGTTGCTGTCACTCATCGCAACGGGAGCACTGTAGATGCCAGGCGAAAAAGAGATAAGAACGCAGATCGCGAGTATTAAAAATACTCAAAAGATCACCAAGGCCATGGAAATGGTGGCGGCGAGTAAAATGCGCAAAGCGCAGGACCGCATGGCGGCCAATCGCCCGTATTCAAAGAAGATGCGCAGTGTTATTGGACACGTAGCGTCTGCGAATATTGAGTACCACCATCCATACCTGATGGACCGACCGGACGTTAAGCGTGTTGGATATATCGCCGTATCAACCGATCGTGGTTTATGCGGTGGCTTAAACACCAATGCGTTCAAAGCCGCCATTGCGTCCATGAAGGAATGGTCTGATCAAGGCGTTGAGATCGATGTGGTCACCATCGGTAAAAAAGCACAGGGCTTTTTTGGTCGTATGGGTTCGAACATTGTAGGTCAGGTAATGGACATGGGCGATGCCCCTGAACTTGCCACTCTCATAGGTACCGTGAAAGTCATGCTCGATGCGTACGACGAAGGCCGTATCGATCGCTTGTTTATTGTTGAAAACGAATTTGTTAACACAATGACGCAAACGCCATCGGTTACTCAGCTTTTGCCAGCACAGCCGGATATTGATGAAAAGCTGACGCACCATTGGGATTACATTTACGAGCCCGATTCAAAAACAGTGGTTGATCACTTAATGACTCGCTACATCGAATCACTGGTTTATCAATCAGTGGTTGAAAATGTAGCTTGTGAGATGGCCGCACGAATGTTTGCAATGAAGAGTGCGTCCGACAACGCTGGCGATTTGATTGACGAGCTGCAGTTGAAATACAACAAAGCTCGACAGGCCGCGATCACGCAAGAGATATCAGAAATCGTAGGAGGCGCGGCTGCGGTTTAAACCAACGCCTCGCTAATCGATCAGGCCAGTATTCAAATACATAACCTGATCATGCCAAACAGAATATTTATTTTAGGAACACTGCTATGAGTACTGGAACAGTAGTAGAAATTATCGGTGCGGTAGTTGACGTGGAATTCCCACGCAATGCGGTACCAAAAACATACGATGCCTTGAAGATCGATGGCACTGAAATCACACTGGAAGTACAGGGCCAGTTGGGTGACGGTATTGTTCGAACCATCGCGATGGGTACATCAGAAGGTTTGAAGCGCGGTCTTGTTGCCTCTAATACAGGTGCGCCAATTTCGGTGCCTGTTGGTCAGGCAACGCTTGGGCGCATCATGGATGTACTGGGTAACCCTATCGATCAGGCTGGCCCAATCGGCACAGAAGATCGCATGCCAATTCATCGTGCACCACCAACGTATGCTGAGCAGTCAGGTTCTACCGAATTGCTTGAAACTGGCATTAAGGTAATCGACTTACTTTGCCCATTTGCAAAAGGCGGTAAGGTTGGCCTCTTCGGCGGTGCAGGTGTTGGTAAAACCGTAAACATGATGGAGCTGATTCGTAACATCGCGATCGAGCACTCAGGTTTCTCGGTATTTGCAGGTGTGGGTGAGCGTACTCGTGAAGGAAACGACTTCTACCACGAAATGAAAGACTCCAACGTACTGGACAAAGTATCACTGGTATACGGTCAGATGAATGAGCCACCGGGCAACCGTTTGCGCGTAGCACTTACCGGTTTGACGATGGCGGAATTTTTCCGTGACGAAGGCCGCGACGTACTGATGTTTATCGATAACATTTATCGATACACACTGGCTGGAACAGAAGTATCAGCACTTCTGGGTCGTATGCCATCAGCGGTAGGTTATCAGCCAACACTGGCTAAAGAGATGGGTGATTTGCAAGAACGTATCACCTCAACCAAGACAGGTTCTATCACGTCCATCCAGGCGGTATACGTACCGGCGGATGATTTGACAGATCCATCTCCTGCAACCACGTTTGCTCACCTTGATGCAACCGTTGTACTGTCTCGAAACATCGCAGAACTTGGTATCTACCCAGCTGTGGATCCACTCGATTCAACTAGCCGTCAGTTAGATCCACAAGTTATCGGTGCTGATCACTACGATACAGCGCGAGATGTACAAAACACATTGCAGCGTTACAAAGAGCTTAAAGACATCATCGCAATCTTGGGTATGGATGAGCTTTCTGAAGAAGATAAGTTGGTGGTATCACGTGCTCGAAAGGTGCAGCGATTTTTGTCGCAACCTTTCTTTGTTGCAGAAGTCTTCACAGGTTCTCCTGGTAAGTACTGCTCACTGAAAGACACCATTGCAGGCTTTAAAGGCATTGTGGCTGGCGAGTATGATCATCTGCCAGAACAAGCGTTCTACATGGTTGGCACAATCGACGAAGCCGTAGAAAACGCTAAGAAGGACAGCTAATCATGGCTGCCACCTTCAGAGTCGACATCGTAAGCGCCGAGGAAGAAATTTTCTCGGGTGATGCCGAGATGATCGTTGCATCAGCAGAGCTAGGTGAGGTTGGGATTGCTCCAGGCCATACGCCTTTTATCACGCGCATTAAACCTGGCGAGATTCGGGTGAAGACCGCGGGCGATGAAGACGATCTGGCTGTTTATGTCTCTGGTGGAATCCTTGAAGTGCAGCCTTATGTTGTGACTGTCTTGTCTGATACTGCACTACGTGTTGCAGATATTGACGAAGCAGCTGCACAGAAGGCGAAGGAAGAAGCTGAAGCTGCATTGGCCGGTGCCAAAGTCGGCGAGATTGATTACGCAGCCGTTCAATCGCAACTTGCTGAGGCTTCCGCACAGCTACAACTGATTAAGAAATTGCGTCAGTAGTTGTTAAATAAACGCTATATGAATGTTCTTATAACAGGCATCTAGTGCGATATAGTTATCAAGAAACGCCGGCCTTTTGGTCGGCGTTTTTCGTTCTAACACCACTTATGGCTCGATTTTGAATAAGCATGCTTGAGATCATTGGGCTTGTCGCACCGCTGTTTACCCTCGTATTGTTGGGCTTTATATGCGGCCGTTTAGTTGATATCCAACTACAGGGATTGGCTTGGCTTAATTTTTTTGTGATCTACATTGCTTTGCCGCCATTGTTTTTTCAGCTCCTGTCCAAAACACCTGTTTCTGAATTTTCCAATCTCCTGTTTCTATTTTCGGCTAGTGGTGCAACGCTATGTGTGTTCATGCTGGTGTTTTGTATTGCACGGTTGCTGCGTCGTGGTGGAACCCGTGTGGCCGCTATTCAGGGGTTAGCCGCATCCTATGGCAACATCGGTTACATGGGGCCCCCTTTGGCGATAGCCGCGTTTGGTCCTGAGGCGGGTGTGCCGGTCGCACTCCTGTTTTGTTTTGAAAACACATTGCACTTTACGATGATCCCGCTACTGATGACATTGGGAGATTCTAAGCGGCAGCAATGGTTGCGTGTGTTCTTACGTATCTTCAAAAATATTTTGTCTCATCCATTTATCATTGCCACTATTGTTGGTTTGATGGCTGCTTACTTTCAAATAAAAGTAGCCCAGCCAGTCGATCAATTTTTAGATTCTCTTGCAGGCGCAGCGGCGCCTTGCGCATTGTTTGCACTTGGTGTAAATGCCGCATTAAAGCCATTAAAACGAGTGCCATTGGATCTTGCTTACATAGTTCCAATCAAACTGATAGTGCATCCGGTGTTGGTGTTTTTTGCTGTGAGCTGGATACCCGGTATAGCCGATATTTGGGTGTACTCAGCTGTGCTACTGGCCACTTTGCCTGCTGCAACAAACGTATTTGTTTTGGCGCAGCAATATCAAGTATGGGAGCAGCGAGCCTCCAGTGCCGTTGTGGTATCCACACTGTTTTCGGTATTCACGATAACGGTTTATTTGTACTTGGCGAAAAACGACTTTTTATTGGCGTAGGCGTGAGTTTGCTGGTGACGTGTTTTTATGCTGATGTTGCAGAATGCAAAGCGCTTATCTTGTATTGAAAGGCTTGACGCCAAAACCTATCTTGCAACGGAAGACTGAACCCAAAACCGTAACATGACGTACACAATTGGTTTGACTAAAACTGCCATAATTTAGCCTATCTCCCGGTGTGCTTTGGCTTGGCGCACACGTCTTGCGCTTCGCATTGTAAAGGTTTGCGATGTGTTACGTGAAGCCATAGTTCCTTTACGATCGCTCAGCAATCCCGGCCCTTTTCATGCATTAACACAGTGTCAATATTTAAACGAGATCCATTAATGGCAATCCGATTGATCGTCCTGGCTGCAGGCAAGGGCACTAGAATGAAATCCACCATGCCAAAGGTGCTGCATCGATTGGCTGGCAAGCCCTTGCTTGGCCATGTGCTCGATACCGTGGCCGCGGTTAAACCTGCCAGTATCACGGTTGTCATCGGGCATGGGTCTGAGCAGGTTAAAGAGACGATTACTCAGAACGTGAACTGGGCCATGCAAACAGAACAGCTAGGGACCGGTCATGCCGTGCAACAGGGCCTTGAAGGTATCCAAGATGAGGACACCGTCCTCATCACGTATGGCGATGTGCCGCTAACCCGCTCAGAGACTTTTCGGAAGCTTCTGGATGTGACCAGTGAAAAGCAGCTCGGCTTGCTCTCATTGATCGTCGACGACCCAATGGGCTACGGGCGAATCAAGCGGGTGAATGGTGCTGTCACTGGCGTGGTAGAGCAAAAGGATGCCAGTGCTGAAGAATTGAAAATAAATGAAATAAATGCAGGTGTGCTTGCGGTTAATGGCGGAGCGTTAAAACGCTATTTATCCAGCATCGATAACAAGAATGCGCAAGGTGAGTACTACCTGACAGATATATTCGAATTGGCAGTGCAGGCAGGTGAAACCATAGAGACGGTACACCCCGAAGATGACTGGGAAGCCGAAGGGATTAATAGCCGGGAACAACTCGCTGAGCTTGAGCGCGTGTATCAGTTAAACAAGGCATCTGAATTGATGGCGTCTGGTGTCACGGTTAGAGATCCGGCAAGGCTAGATGTTCGAGGCGTACTGACCACAGGAACAGATAACGAAATTGATGTTAACTGTGTGTTTATCGGTGACTGCAGTTTAGGCAACAACGTTGTTATAGGTGCTAACTGCACCATCATCGATAGTCATATTGGAGATGGCACTGTGGTGCAACCCAATTCGGTTTTAGAAGGTGCGACGCTGGGTCAAGATTGTACTATTGGTCCGTTTGCCAGATTAAGGCCAGGTAGCCGTTTGAGCGATAAGGCCAAAATTGGTAATTTTGTAGAAACTAAAAATGTGAATATCGGTGTGGGCAGTAAGGTCAATCACTTGAGCTACGTGGGTGATTCTGACGTTGGCGTTAACGTTAATGTAGGTGCTGGCACAATCACCTGTAACTACGACGGTGCGAACAAGCATCGCACTGTAATGGAAGATGGTGTGTTTATCGGATCCAATTCCGCACTGGTAGCACCTGTCACAATAGGTGAGGGCGCAACCGTCGGTGCCGGGTCAACTATTAACAAAAATGTTCCAAAAAATATGCTGACGCTGACAAGAGCGAAGCAAACTGAAATTGATGGCTGGAAACGTCCAGTTAAAAAAACCAAATAACGTCGAAGGACTGCTGAATCATGTGTGGAATTGTAGGTGCGGTAGCACAGCGAGATATAGCCGATATTCTGATTATGGGGCTGCAAAGCCTCGAATACCGTGGTTATGATTCTGCTGGTATCGCCACAATAGACAGTGGCGGGAAGCTGTGTCGTTTACGTCGAGTGGGTAAAGTTAAAGCACTGGCAGACTCGGTAGAAGAAAACGGTATGCCTGGTGGAACCGGCATTGCGCATACTCGCTGGGCAACTCACGGTGAGCCTAATGAACAAAATGCGCACCCGCATGTGTCAGACGATCGTATCGCTGTGGTGCACAACGGAATTATTGAAAACCATGAGGAACTGCGTAAGGCCTTACAGGCCGACGGTTATACCTTCACATCTGATACTGACACAGAAGTCATTGCACACCTTGTTGATAAAGAATTGAAATCAGCCAATTCTTTGTTTGATGCAGTGCAAAAATCAGTGAAGCAGCTTGAAGGCGCATACGGTACCGTCATCATGGATCGAGAACAGCCTGAACGTCTTATTGTTGCGCGCTCCGGCAGCCCGCTTGTGATCGGCTATGGAGTGGGTGAGCATTTTATCGCTTCTGATCAACTAGCACTGTTGCCGGTGACACGCAAGTTTGCCTATCTCGAAGAAGGCGATGTTGCCGAAATAACGCGCACATCCGTTTCCATTGTTGATGTCAATGGCAATCCGGTGGAGCGCCAGATAGAAGAATCACACTTAACAAAAGATGCCAGTGACAAAGGTAACTACCGTCACTACATGCAAAAGGAAATTTACGAACAACCTGTTGCGATTCAAAGAACCCTTGATGGAAGACTTGAAAATGGCATGGTGCTGGATTCGGCATTTGGTGAAAATGCAAAAGAGCTACTGGCCAAAGTTGAACATGTGCAGATTATAGCCTGCGGCACCAGTTACCACGCCGGTATGACAGCAAGATATTGGCTGGAAGATTTTGGTGGCGTCTCTTGTAATGTCGAGATTGCATCTGAATATCGCTATCGCGAATCTCATGTGCATAAAAACAGCTTGCTAGTCACAATATCTCAATCTGGTGAAACAGCCGATACACTTGCAGCGCTTCGCTTGGCGAAAGAACAAGGCTATATGACTAGTCTCACTATTTGTAATGTGCCCGGGTCTTCTATGGTCCGTGAGTCAGACATGCATTACATGATGGAGGCGGGTGCAGAAATTGGTGTTGCATCCACCAAGGCGTTTACAGTGCAATTGTGTGGTTTGTTAATGTTGGCTGGTGCTATAGGTCAACATAATGGGATGGCAAAAGAAAAATCTCTTGCCCTGACAAAATCGCTACAAAGCCTACCGGCAAAACTTGAACAGGTATTGGCAATGGATGAGCCTATTCAGGCGTTAGCTGAAGATTTTGCCGATAAACACCATAGCCTTTTCTTAGGCCGTGGCGACCAATACCCTATAGCAATGGAAGGCGCATTAAAGCTTAAGGAAATTTCCTATATTCACGCGGAGGCTTATGCGGCCGGCGAATTAAAGCATGGCCCACTTGCATTGATTGATGCAGACATGCCAGTGATTGTTGTTGCGCCTAAAAATGATCTGGTGGAAAAATTGAAATCAAACGTGGAAGAGGTTCGTGCCCGCGGTGGTTTGATGTATGTGTTTGCCGATAGAGATGCCAAATTTAAAAGCGACGATACAATGAAGGTGCTTGAAGTGCCAGTGTGTGACGAGCTTATAGCGCCGATCATCTACACCATTCCATTGCAGCTATTGTCTTATCACGTGGCCATTATCAAAGGTACTGATGTAGATCAACCTCGTAATCTGGCAAAATCAGTTACGGTTGAATAAGCAGTCGGATTAATCAGCCGGGTGTTAATGACACCCGGCACGACACTAACTGGCTGCAGCTAATGCTGCCGCCAACTCTTCTTGTTCTGCGCAGCCCGATGGGCAAAGTGAATTTAGCTTGTCTAAGTTTTTTTGTGCTTTGCCGAGCTCACCCTGAGTAATAAACAGCTCTCCTTGATATTCCAGTGCTCCTTTGTGTTTGGGATTTTTTCTCAGCGCTTTTTTGTAAGCTTCGGATGCCGTTTCCAGGTCGCCGGTTTTGCGAGAAGCGAAACCTAAGAGGTTATACACATCTGCATTGGCTTGACCTTTTTTTACGATGCCGTTTAACTTTTTAATTGCCGAGCTGTACTTTTTCTTATAGACCAACCGTTTGGCACTCTTTAAATCTCGATCTGAATTAGATTCATCGATATCAGAGGCATCTGCTAACACGGCAAGGCTTGTAAATGATCCTAAGAGAGCGATTATCAGTAGGGCGGTAAGTTTATTGGTTATTCGCATGTGATTTCCTGAAATATTTTTAAAAGTTGCTGCTTATGGCAGGCCAATTGACTAACATGCTGTATGCAAGTGACACCCAATATACGCGC
Organism: uncultured Granulosicoccaceae bacterium; assembly: GCA_964435305.1. Classification (GTDB taxonomy): domain Bacteria; phylum Pseudomonadota; class Gammaproteobacteria; order Granulosicoccales; family Granulosicoccaceae; genus Granulosicoccus. The sequence goes on along the minus strand of CAYSZH010000013.1, from coordinate 40,118 downwards.
CAGCCTTTACATGATGCTCTCAATGTTGGGCTTTGTCGTCAACGACCTGATTATTAAATCTCTGGATGGCAATATTCCGGTAGCTAGCATCATGTGGTTGCGTGGTTTTTTTCTCGCATTGATGATCCTGCTGCTGGCCTGGCAACAGGGCGTTCTGGCTCTGTGGCGAACTATGTTGACTCCCAAAGTCATTCTTCGTTCACTTTTTGAAGGGCTTGCGACCATCTTTTTTCTTGTCGCCCTCATCAAAATGCCGTACGCCAATATTGCTGCAATACTGATGTTTTTACCATTGGCGGTGACTATTGTGGCAGCGCTGGTCCTGAATGAACCCATTGGCTGGCGCCGCTGGTTGGCCATTTTTGTAGGCCTTGCTGGCGTGTTGCTGATTATCCGACCGGGAATGGGCGACTTCAATAGTGCTTCAATCTTTATTCTGTTGTCAGTGATGTTTGCCGCGATGCGAGATGTGACGACTCGCACATTACCACCGCAATTGCCGTCGCTGTTAGTGGCTGGTGGTGCGGCATTAACCATTTCTTCGTTGGGACTGGGTATGACGGTTGTCAACGGTACGTGGCAAATGCCCACTGGCCTACAATGGCTAACGCTTGCATCCGCAGCATTCTTTCTCTTCTTCGGGTACCAGTTTGTCATTCTCTCCATGCGCTCGGGGGAAATTGCTTATGTGGTACCGTTTAGATACAGCGTGATGTTATGGGCCACGCTATTAGGGTATTTGTTTTTTGATGAACTGCCCGATTGGCAAACTGTTGTAGGCTCATCGGTGGTTGTGCTAATGGGTTTATATACGCTGTATCGTGAAATAAAACTGAAAAGCATAAGCAATACATGAAGAAGCGAATGGCTAACCAGGTTCAATAATTTGATATGTGAAAGCTGACTATGTGCTTGATGTCAGTCAATCCATACTGGCAACGGTTTGCGACTCGCGAAAGTAAAATTGATATTATGACTTGCTGCTAAGCTAAGGGCAGTCCGGGTCAATAACAGCAGTTGCGTTCTCAGATGCGCTTACATTTTCTCCAACGGACAGAGTATTCGTAGTGGATGTAAATGAACCAGGTATGATGCACGCAATCCCGTAGCCTTTGGCTATGTTAAATGCAGTGTTGCTTACGGTAGCTGCGCCACCGTCTATCACTACACCGTTGTCGTAGCCATTAAATACGACATGATCAAGAGTCACTGATGCGTTCCTGCCGACACTCATGTAGTGATTATCAATGTCTTCGACCGAGGCTGTAAAAACTACCGGGTTTTCAAGGGTGCCTTGTGCAATTAAGCTGGCTCCATTGGATATGTTGATTGGTCGGAAGATATCCTCTGTGGTGATTATTTCGACGCCTGGCTCTAGCGTCAATTGATCGGCTTCGTCGTTAAGGGTAAGTTGTGATAGAGCCTCGTAGGGTGCATTTAAGGCTTTCCAGGTGGCTTGCCGAATAGGGTCCTGTTGAATAATAGAACTGAATTCATCATGAATTTCGACTACGGGCCTTCCATTTGGGTTTGATTCGCCTAAATAATCTGAAGCCTGATCAAGCTGTTTGACAAGGTCTGGTTGAATGGATAATCCAGCCAAGTCATTGGCAAAAAAGCGGTTGTTGGAAAAGTCTGTAAGAATAGATTTTAATTCAAAACTAGCTCCGTTAACAAAGCTGTTCGATACGGAAACATCGACGACGCCAACAGTCGACCCGGAGACATCAAGCCCGGCATAAATAAACGCGGCTGTACGACCCTGCTGACCTGCATCTACAATATCGACATATTCTAAACGGCTTGGGCGCGTATCATTGAGTCTTAGGCCTTTCCAGAAACCTTTAGCACTGAACTCGCCTTTGAGTGTGATACGAGCGTTGCTGTTGCCAATGGCTTGAATTGAACCGTTATTGATTATAAGTTCAGAACTAGCGGAGGCAAGTATGGTGGTGCCTGGTTCGATGGTGAGGTTAGAGGTGATGAGAAGGTCACCATCAAGGTAATAGTCACAGGCACTGGCCATATTGATTAAAGTCAGCGGAATGCCTAGCTCACCAATTGGTAGCCTCTCTGCACAGTTACTGCCATCAACAACGGTCGGTGTAACGTTTGAAGCGGGTAGTGCTTCTTCGCCAGTTGTGGCTGCTGGCTCATTGCTACCACCGCAGCTTGTCAGCGCTAATAAAGTTAAAAAATTGATGCCAGACAGAAAATAGCGACGCATTGCATCTGCTCCTTGCTAGTTTTAAGTAATGCGAGTCAATAATTAGTCTGTCACCATATCGCACTCATACTGTGCTAAACAAACGAAATTTACCGCGAATAGTATTGTTTTATGATAGAACAATGACTTAGTTGTCATCCTCCTATAAGAAATACATGAAGATTGAAATAGATACGCTACAAGACAACGCTGTGATTTCGCTTCTGCAGGCGCATCTTAAAGATATGTATGCGACATCTCCGCCGGAAAGCGTGCATGCGCTCGATATTGAGGCCTTAAAAAGCGCTGATGTGACATTCTGGTGTGCAAGGGAGGAGTCTGGTGAGCCTTTAGGCTGTATCGCGCTTACGCAACTTAATGCACGTCAGGGTGAAATTAAATCAATGAGAACAACAGAATGCAGCCGGGGTAAGGGCGTGGCAACTGCGATGTTGCAACATCTAATTGAAGAAGCCGAGCAACGTGGCTACAATACGCTCAGCCTTGAAACCGGTTCACAGGAATTTTTTCTTCCTTCGCGAGGCTTATATGAGAAGTTCGGATTCACTTATTGTGAACCATTTGGTGACTACACACCGGATCCAAACAGCTGCTTTATGGAACTCAAACTCACCCAAGAAAAAACCCATTGAGATAACGCTGATCGACTGCAATGCTCGCGCTCTGTGGGTAATTTTTTAGCGCTCGTGGTGCTCCACAGATTCATCGGCCTCTTCAAGTAAATCCTGCTGCGCATCTTCAGCCGCCTCTATCGCAGCTTCCGTACCGACTAATGTGGTGCGACTGGTTAAGATTACGTGCGGTGCACTGTCTTCAGGTGCGATATCGTAGCGACGCTGTGTGAGTCGGTAGATACCATAACAACAGATCATGGCCATCAGCAAAGCGATGGTAATAAAGAACCAATGTATCCCAAAGCTTTGCATTACATAGCCTACGACCACTGGACCGCTCATGGCACCCAGGCCGTTAATAAAAAGCAAGCCTCCCGATGCGGCAGGCATTTGAGATGCATCCAGATAATCATTCGCATAGGCCAGCAGCAACGAATACAGTGGGTTGGATGTGCCACCGATTATCAGGGCAATAAAAATAAGAGAACCATAGCTGTCACCTATTACCAGTGCGGCAATGGCTGCGATTGCGCCAGCACAGGTTACAGCGATAATCAGATAGCGCCGATCATAGCGGTCTGATAACCAACCAATGGGGTACTGGAACAGCAGTCCGCCAAAATAAATAGCGGTAATAAAATAGGACACTTGCGCAATAGACAATCCGCGTTCAGTAGCATAAACCGGGGCCATGCCAAATAAGGTGGCGAAGACGCCACCAAGCAGCAGCGTGCCGAAGCTGGCTAACGGTGAAATCTTAATCAGCTCTCTTATTGACAACGATTGGGCTGTATCGAATAGGGGGGCTGGTGATGATGACAATAAAATTGGCGCAAACGATACCGACACCAGCACGGTGATCAAGACAAATAATTCGTATCCTGCAGGGTCTGCTACGTTCAACAACAACTGGCCGAGCACGATACCCGACATTTGTACAATTAAATACATCGAGAGCGCCTGGCCGCGGGTGCTGTTATCGGTTGAGTCATTGAGCCAGCTTTCAGCGACCACATAGATCCCCGAAAAGCAAAATCCGACCAATAGACGCAACAGCAACCAGGCCAAAGGGTGAACCACAGCGGCATAAAGAATAAACGCGGCTGATACCAGCGAGCCAAACGCGGCAAATACGCGCACATGGCCCACGCGTTTGAGCAAGATAGGCGTCAGCCGCGAACCACCAAGAAAGCCTATGAAGTAGGCTGACATGATGTAACCCATTGTCGATGGATCGATATTCTCGATCGAACCTCGCACACCCAGCAAGGTGCCTTGCAGGCCATTGCCCAACATCAGCAGCAACATGCCCAGCATCAACGCCCAGGTATTTTTAAAAACACCAACCATGATATGACTCGTTGTCTCAGGCCAGCTTTATAGCCCGTTTTGCTTAGAAATAGGATGATCAATTGCTGCGGGGATTGCAGCCTGTCGCATTAAAGACATATAGCATCCTACAAATATAATGTCAGCGAGATTTCGAGTAATCACCTCTGTCTTTTGCTTCACCGCTATTAGCCTAAAAACGCACCGTAAGTGTCCGGTGTCACAGTTTTGAAGCGTGTACAAAGTGTTAATAGTTTTCCCTTGATTGCGTTTTTGTGCACTGCTTCAAAATGATGCGTGGTAGGGGTTAGTTTTGCTAAAGGATCACCGAATTCGATCTATATACGGAAATTACTGTGCACCGCTACGAGAAAAAAATGTGTATTACGTCATGTTCAGCAGACTACTCAAAGCAGTTAACCGTTATTTGCAATTACACCGGTATGTGAGAGCAGTTCCACCAAGCAGGTTAAGCCCAACTGCTAACCCATCGCTATTTAGAAACGGCTGGGGTAAGCGATAAAGGATTGGGGACCACGATTCTGGCTCACGAGTCGAAAGACACATTGAGTCGGCTGCATGTGGTTAATCCGATGTAAAAGTCGACTCAACTATTTTATGGTACTGAGGGTAATACTCAAATGAAGATGAACAAGAAAGGCGCATTTGCGTCAGTTGCAGTACTGCTGTCGGTTACGGCATGCAGCAGCACTGGTAGTAATGTTGAAAGTGTAGATGGTAATGCTGAGATGCTTCGTCAGTTAGAAGCTCGTCAGGCAGCACTGTCTGCTCAAGAAGCTGAATTAAAATCTCGTGAAGCTGCTTTATCTAGCCGCGCTGCTGCACAGCCTGTGGCTGCTGCCGCTGGTGGTTCAGAATTGCTTCCTCCTAACGCCGCTCCTGGCCAGTGTTTCACACGAGTTTGGATGCCACCTAAATACAAGACAGTTAGCTCACAGAAGTTGGTAAGCGAAGCTGGCGAGCGTATTCAGGTTATCCCTGCTAAGTATGGCAAAGTTAAGAAGCGCGTTCTGGTTCAAGAAGCTTCTACTAAGTTAGTGACTGTTCCTGCTACTTACCGCACTGTTACAGAGCGTGTAATGGTTCAACCTGCACGTTCAGTTACTGAAACAATTCCTCCTGTATACGAAACTGTATCAGAGCGAATCATGGACAAAGCTGCTCACACTGTTTGGAAGAAAGGCACAGGCCCTATCCAGAAGATTGATGAGTCTACTGGTGAGATCATGTGTTTAGTAGAAGTTCCTGCTACATACAAGACTATCAGCAAGCAAGTACTGAAGACGCCTGCGTCTACTCGTACTCGTGATATCGCTGCTGAATACAGAACAGTGACTAAGCGTGTTGTTGCAACTGAAGCAACTACAAAGACTATCGAAATTCCTGCTAAGTACTCTACTGTTACAGTAACAGAAGAAGTGACTCCTGCTTCAGAGCGTCGAATTGCTATTCCTGAAAAGTACACCACTGTAACGTCGCGTCAGCTCGTTACTGATGGTCACATGGATTGGCGTGAGATCATGTGTGAAACTAACACAACTCCTACACGCATCATGGAAATCCAGCGCGCGCTTAAGCAAGCTGGCTACAATCCTGGTCCTATCGACGGCGGCATCGGGCCATCCACAATCAAAGCTGTTAACGCGTTCCAACGCGCTAAAGGCTTACCAGTGGATAAGTACCTGAATGTTCAAACTGTTCGCGCTCTTGGTGTTTCTCACAAGTAAGTGATGGTTTAGCAGTTAGTTAAGACACCTTATTGGGTGTTAAAGAATCCTCGGCGGGGAAACCTGCCGGGGATTTTTTTTGCCTAGAAAAGCGCTTAACGCGGCTCTGTTGCGTAGTGATTATAGGCTGAGCCCACCTACTGCCTCTTAAGACTATTAGTTCGTGTTATTAATCAGCCAATTTTGGTCTTCATAAAGATAGCTGCATGTCAAGAAACGGGTATCGAGCCACTCTAAAAACTTATATGCTCGCTCAATAACGTCAAGCTTTATTGAAATGGAGCAAAATATGAGTATTGATTTAAGCGTTAAAGCACTGGATTACAAGTTGTTTTCAAAATACTTCAGCCTGTCTGCATCGGAGCTTGAGACTTTCGGTGCCTATCTATTTGTCGCCGATGAACACCCGTGTTATCCCTGCAGAGTGTCGCTGCAAGATGCTGAAATAGGTGAGACCGTGCTTGCTATTACTTATGAGCATCATGCTGTTCAAGGTCCGTACAAATCTTCCGGGCCAATTTTTATTAGAAAAAATGCCATTACGGCTAATCTCGGTGTAAATGAAATACCAATGATGCTACGGCACAGATTGTTATCTGTTCGTGGATATAACGCCAGCTCATTGATGCTTGAAGGTGAAACTGTGGCGGGAGAAAAGTTAGAGGCTGTGCTGGTAAAGCAGTTTCAAAACGATGCGGTCGAATATATCCACGTTCATAATGCAGGCCCCGGTTGCTTTAACTGCACGGTAAAAAAGTTATAGATAATTGGCTAAGTAAAGCAATGTGGTAGACCGCTGAGGTTTGGCTTCACATAAAGGCTGGCGCTACTGCGTGGTTTGCCCAGACTTTGAGAGACGGTACTTGTAAGCAATATCAGCTACTGCAGCACAAACAATTATTACTGCACCCAGCAACGAAATGCGGTTAAGCTCGGTACCAATAAGGAGCCAGGCTGATACCGTTGCCACCACAATCTCGCTCATGGTCAGCAACGCAGCAGTTGGTGCTGGAATTTTTTCAGCTCCCCATACTTGCCCGAAATAAGTGGGAAATAGAAACAAAGTACCAAAGCATAAAATGAGCGGAATGGTCCAATACCAGGTTGACCAATTGACCATGGCCATCGTATTTCCGCTTTGAGTAGCAGCTAACGTCACTAACGCAATAAGCCCAAATACGCCGCCCGATGTGGCAACTGCGGTAACGGTTGCCGTGGCGTTACCAACCTCTTTGCCTCGCAGCATCGCAAGGCTCAAACCCCAGGTTATTCCTGCCGCTAGCCCGCACCAGTCTCCTGCGTTTTTAGGTAGGGGCACATCAGTGCCTCCGCCGAGCAGTAACCATACGCCGAACAAGGCGGCCGCTATAATCAGCAGCTGGATTTTATGCACATGCTCGTTGTATAAAAAATACGCTGCCAAAGTGGTCCATACAGGAAGCAAATAGAAAAGGAAAATGACTCGGATGATGTCTGAATAGATAACCCCGAGAAAATACAGTACCGAGGAAAGGCCCATCGCACCGCCAATAAGCCAGACATCGCGGTTTTTCAATACTGACAGTGATTTCCGGCGCAGCAGTATTAGTAGGCTCGGAATGCCAGTGGCAAACATCACCAATGTGACAGCCCACAAGCCAGCAATTCCCTGTGCTTCAAGATAGCGCAGCGGTATCCAGAATAGGCCAAATAGCGCTGAACCTGCAGCGACTGCTATGCCGCCTTTTAGGGCCGGGTTCATGGATAAAATGTACGATCGGCATTGCTATTCATCAGAATAGCCATTCTGTTTAAGGTAGTTATGGATTGCCTGCATTACAGGCGAATCTCTGTTTGAGTCAAATGCGGGTGCTGCATCCCAATCGTACAACCAGACAGGCTTTGTGCGTAAGGTTTCAGGCTCTGTATCGAAACGTGGAAACACATGCGCATGCAGTGCGGGCTCAAGGTTGCCAAGCATTTCGTAGTTAATTCGGACTGCATCGGTGACTGCCATCACCGCTTCACCAAGATGTGCCATGTCCTCTAGAAATTGTTGCCGGTGCGTTGAGTCCATGGCATTTAAATGTGGGACAACGGGGTCTGGAAGCAAAAGCGAATAGCCTTTAAGAAATTGCACATCACCTAACACGGCCCAGCCAGCGCGCATCTTGCAAATTGCTTTTGGGTAAGTACCCTGTTGGCAGGAGGCAACACGTTTATGAATGATTGTTGTCATGGTTTATTTTGCTGCACGATTCTACTTCGCGTTTACCAGTAACTTAATGCGTTGGAGTACATGTTCTCCAAATCCACCAGGTTGGAATCGCGTGGAGCGTTGGCGATGGCTCTTGCTTGTCTGACAGAGGATTCAGCAAGTGCTTTGACATGCTCTGCCTGAAAGCCGACGCCGTTAAGCCCGTTTGGCATATGGGTATCTCGCATCAATTGCATCAAGCGCTTGGAAAGCACTTCACCGGCGTCGTCGATAGTTGCGCCTTTTGTATCGGCGGAAAGATAATGTGCGCCTTCCATGTGTCGCTCTGGTGTGGCTTCAGCTGTATAGCGAAAAATGGCAGGCGCACTAACCACAACGCTTATGCCGTGCGGAATAAACGGTGAGGGCATTTGATAGCCATCAGTGGTGATGTCGTGCATCAAATGCGTAACGCCATATGACATCGCATGCGGCAAATGTGTACCTGAATTACCAAACGCAATGCCGGCAAGTGTCGCCCCCCACATCAGATTGTCTCGTGCCTCTTTGTCGCTTGCATCGTTAACACCTCGAACAAGATATTGCCCGGTGATGTCCATTGCTTTTTTAGCGGCTAAATCGCTGAATGGGTTTGCACCTTGTATGTATTGACGTTTGTTTGGGTCATCTACTGGTTTATGCTGGGTATACGCTCGCGCGGTGTAGCACTCCAGCGCATGACAGCAAAGATCAAAACCGGTTGAAGCCACGACATTGGCTGGAAGCGAATCGCAGCATTGCGGATCAACAATGGCTTCTATTGGTAATAGCTTGGGGCTGGCTACCACAAATTTGGTGTTCAGTGAGTTAACACGAATAACTGAAATAGAGGTGCTCTCTGAGCCGGTGCCTGATGTAGTGGGGCAGGCGATATGCAACAGCACGGGTTTTTCCACCGCTTTGCCCTGGCCAATGGGTGGTGCAAAATACTCTATGATGTTGCCACCATTAGCCAACACCATGAGTGCGCCCTTCGCCGTGTCGATAACGGAACCGCCACCTAATGACACGACGGCATCTATTTTATCGTTAGCCAAAAATGCAGCTGCTCTTGTGACGGTGTCATCACAGGGCTCGATACGGATATCAGAAAACACGGCCACGTCCAGCCCGGCAGTTTTAAGCGACGCCATGGCAGTATCGAACAAGGGGCCATTAAGTAATATAGGGTCGGTAAAGAGCGCCACACGCTTCGGCCCGTACGCTGCAGTACGTGAGCCCAATTCGCTTAAAGTGCCACGCCCAAACGTCAGCCTTGGCATTGCGACGGTAAAGCTGTGTGCTCCATCATCAATTGGTGAAAAGTATTGGCAACCCATATCAAAAACCTGTTCTATTAGAAGTACCAGAAAAACATACGCTTACTGTAACTCTTTTTTGTTCTGAGGCCTATCCTCTATCGATGCTGTTCGATAGATAGTGTTGATTAAAAGCCAAATACCCGGTTGCGGTGTTTTGCAGGTGCTGTTGCATGCGCGTATGTAGGTCCGGCAACCGGTGAAACGGCACCGTTGGATACACATGGTGCTCAGTATGGTAGGGCATATTCCAGGAAAACCAGCGCACTGCCGGGTTTGTAAAGACAGTACGGGTGTTGCGAAACATATTGGGAACTTCTGGGCATTGCCCATGCTCGGCTAATAAGTAAACGCGCAAAAAAGGCTGACCTATCAGTATCGGGGCTAGCCATAACCAAATAATAAATAACGAACCAGTTAATAGGCTGATAAGTGCCGCCGCAAAATAGATGAAACACATGACTTGTATTTCGGTTTGAGTCTGATTTAATTTGCTTGCTGGAATAAAGTCATCGTTGATTGGCTTATGCATCGATCTAACAAAGAGCGCTAAGGAATCGCGCCAAATGTGAAAGCCCGATACATGCACTAACCATTGCGTTACGCTGTTTGGTTTTGCGCTGGTAAGTTCTGGGTCTTTGTCTGGAATTTGTGTGTGTCGGTGGTGAGCGAGATGGAAATAGCGAAACCATGTTGGAGGTAAAAACAACACAAGCCCGCAGATAAAAGCGACGCATTGGTTTACGCTTTTTGACTTAAACGCAGTGAAATGAATGCATTCGTGTAAAAGGTGAAATAGAGATATTAACAACAGCCCTTGTGTTAAGGTCGCAAGCCATTGCCAGCCACCAAACTGTATCCACGCGCTGCTTAATATAATTAAGGCAATGAGAATGGATCCGCGCAGTACCGCTTGAGCGTTTGTTCTGGCCGTCAGCGATCGACGTTCAGCAGTCGTGAGGCTGGCGATGAATTCCTGCGCTTGCATAGGCTGGGCGTGTCAATCTGGAGTAACGTTTACTTTTAGGTGTTATGACTTGAAATTCTCCAGTAAGTCGGTCACCAGAATGCCATTTATTTTCATACCCTCTAAATTTGCATTCGTAATCTCAATATTAGACATATTGATATCGTTAAACTTCGCGCCCGACAAATTGATGTTATTAAAGCTTGCGCTACCTAAATTGACATCATCAAACTCAACACTTGCCAGATTACAGTCTTTGAAAACGGCGTTTTTGAGAACGGCGAAAAAAAATGCATCAGTCAGATCGACACCGTTGAATTTACTTTGAGTCATACTGGACTTTTCGAAAACGGACTTATCCAGATTAGGTCCGCTAAATGGGTTGGTTCCGCTCATGCTCTATCTCCTATTGCTCCGTTACGGCCTGTTTAGAGCATACACTTTTTTAAATCAAGATTATTCGGGCAGGCAGAGCAGAGCGTACCTTAACGACACGGATGAGATGAGACACCGCGAAGCTTTAGCGTAGGTTTTTAATAATAAGTAGGGAGGTTTTGCAACACGAAAGAGCTTCGTGTGGTTTTGGCGGTGATCTGGAACAGACCACCGCCAGAGTACTCTTTAGCTAGCTAGCTTTTGTGTTTTTCAAGAATGGCCAGGCCTTTGAGTAAATTCAGCGCTTCGTAAAGCTGGAAATCGTCAAATACCAGATTTTCATTAGGGTTGCTTTCGCTGTCCTCGCCCTCTGTTGAAGCGGTTGTCTCTTTATCATCATCGTTTTCAAGGTGCCCGGACAAGCTGGATTCTGTCAGTGGTTTAAAGTCAGAACCTGCTTCTTCAGGCTTTTGCCATGTGCCAGGCTCATTAACGATATCAGGCTCAATACCCAGTGCCTGAATTGAACGCCCGTTTGGAGTGAAGTAACGAGAGGTGGTGAGTTTTACAGCGCCTCCGGTTTGTAGGTCTTGTATGGTTTGTACAGAACCTTTACCAAATGTCTTTGTGCCCATGATGATTGCACGCTGGTGATCTTGCATGGCGCCAGCCACAATTTCAGATGCTGAAGCTGAACCGCCGTTAACCAGAACAACCAAGGGTTTGCCATCGAGGATGTCTCCACGTGTGGCATCGTATCGGAGTTTGTTGTCCTCTTCTCTGCCATCGGTGTAGACGATCATGCCGTCGTTAAGAAAGGCATCTGAAACACCTACAGCACCTGAGAGTACACCACCTGGATTGTTGCGCAAATCCAGCACTAAACCATCGAGTTCGCCATTCGCTTCCTTTTTCAGGTTTTTAATCGCCTTAAGCATATCGGCTGTTGTTTTGGTCTGGAAATTTGAAATACGCACATAGCCGTAGCTGTCTTCGAGCATACGGTTTCGCACGCTGGTGACTTTAATGATGTCGCGTTTGATATCAATATTCAGCGGGCGGTCTTCACCTTCGCGGATAACTGTGAGTGTGATAATGCTGCCAGGTTTCCCGCGCATCAGTTTGACCGCGTCATTCAATGACAAGCCTTTTACCGGGGTGTCATCGAGCCTGATAATGAGATCGCCAGTTAGCATGCCAGCGCGCTGCGCAGGGGTGTCATCAATTGGTGAAACGACTCTGACAAAACCGTCTTCCATACCCACTTCAATGCCAAGACCGCCAAATTCTCCCGTGGTGCCAATGCGCAGTTCGTTAAATTCTTCCGGGTTGAGATAAGCTGAGTGAGGGTCGAGACCATTGAGCATGCCTCGAATCGCAAATTCGAGTAATTCTTCATCTGATACTTCTTCTACATAATCGTTTTTGATACGCGTAAACACGTCAGTGAACGTGCGCATTTGCTCAAGCGGCAAGGCTTCGCTATTTTTGGTGGCGAGTACGCTCTGACCCAAAGTTAGAGATGCACCAAGAACGGTTCCCGTGAGTACCATCAAAAGTGATTTTGTGTTCAGACTCATTATTTCTGGCTCCAATACGACCCTTGGCAACATCAAACACAGCTGATGCATACCGTGATGCGCCTGATTCCAGACGCTTGAATTTCATGAAACTAACAGCAGTCTACCGGGTTTTTGGCCCAATACGCCTACTTCCTGGCGTTTACAACAGCGTTTTTAGGGCTAACCCACTGCTCCGGATCGACAGGCTTCGCGTTATGACGTATTTCAAAGTATACGCCGCTGGTCTTCTGACCCCCGGAATCTCCAACAGTTGCAATAGTTGCACCCGATTCAGCCCAGTCTGCCGGGCTGACGGCTACATCACGGTTACCGCCATACAGCGTCATAAATCCGTCCCCATGATCCAGTATCACCAGCATACCAAAGCCGTTTAGCCAACCGCTGTACACCACTTCACCATCTGCAATGGCCCTGACAGGGGCGCCAGCGGACGCCTGGATAAAAATACCCGTCCAGCGCAGTTTGCCAACCGATTTGATCTCGTTGAACCTGGCCTGGATGTCGCCCTTGACCGGCAAACCGTATTGTCCCTGACCCGACAGAAAATAACCTGATCGAAGTACCTGGGCGGCTTTGAGCTCTTCCAGAAGGGTTTGCAGCCGCCCCTGATCAGCCTTCAAGGTGGCAACTGACCGGGTCTTGCTGCTGATGGTTTGTTCTACCTCTCCAATAGAGCGCTGTTTGGATGCCTGCTCTGTGCGATACGAGTCATGCTGCAATGTGGCTTTCTTTTTTATGTAATTTAGCCAATTCCGATCTTTAAGTGCATTGGCGTGGGCTTGCTGTATTTTCTCGAGCGTCGCAAGCTGTGTGGCAATCGCCGTGTTTTGCGCCCGAACGAAATATTCTGTGTAAATTGCGTGTCGATCAGCTGAGGCCGGATCATCGTTTTGAAGTGCTACTTTAAGACCACTACTAGCAGCAATACGCTGCATTTTACGTATCGAACTTGCCATCGCTGTGCGACGTGATGCCATGTTGCTACGCTCAAGCTCAAGCTGCTCTTCGATCTTTTCGAGTGTGCTGTTGTACTGGGCAATGTCTGTTTTCAAATTGGACAATCTTTGTTCACGTTCGCCTACTCTCTCGCTCACATCTGATAAGGAACGTTGCAGCTGCTTTTTGAGTCGCTGACTCTGCGCTATTTCCTTATCCAGTTTCTGCAAAGCCTGGTTTGCTGCTTCAATTTGCGACTCGTACCCTTCAAGTGTTTCCTCAGCAGCTGCCGTCAGGCTAACAATCAAAAGCAGCAGGCAGGCAAGGGGCGGGCATCGTTTGGTGAGGGATACGGTAGGCATTAGGCTAAAGTGTAGTGCCTTGGCTGCAATCATGCGACCGTTTGTCTGGTGGAAGCCTCGCTCGTGACGAGGCTTGTATTTGTGATGGAGGTGCTCGGCGATAATCACGAATAATTTGGTGCAATAAAGTTATCCCGTCCGGATTTTTTCCGCGCCCAGTTAAGTGCGGACAACACGCTGGGTTTGCTGACAAAGGCCTGCATTAGCCGATGTTTTTTGGGAAAATCGCAGATTATCAGCCCAATGACCATAAAGACCAAACCCGGCCCCGGTGTCACGATCAACAACACACCAAATAGAAATATCAACACACCTGCCACATTACGCAAGACGAATACGAATGCGCTGCGCACGCTGCGTTCTGCGTATTTAAGCGGTTGCTCGCGGCTGAAATAATCTGCTGGAAGCCTTGCAAGCAGCCACGGTGTTGCAAAAAGCGTGGCGAGTAGCAATATCACAGACAGCACAATGATTGCCGAGATCAGTGCTTCCTGTCCATTTAATTGTTCGAGCAAAGCGTCCATTCAGCGGGTACTGAGTGCTTAAAGAGTCAGAAGAGGTTTAGTTTACCCAGTTGATCTCTTGAGCGGTATAGAGGTTGACTTGGGTGCTGCGCAAACTTTCTGCCATGTATGAAGCATAGTTCGATGTCGGGATGCGCCCTGCCATGATTTCCGCATGGCGCTGAGGGAACAGCGGCTGACGATGGGCATTGGCGTAGCCGTACGGAAATACCGGTCCGCCAAATGAGTCATATTTATCGATTGCGCCCACTGTGTGCAGCATTTCATGAGCGATGACCACATTGTTCTGAGCGGTTTGTCGGCTGTCAGCAAACACATGCACCAGGCCGAGCAAACCTTTTTGCATTCCCAGGGAATGTGCAAGAGCCTTTTCTTCTTCTCCCTCGTAATACAGGACAAACATGCGAATACGCGTTAGTCCGCCGCCATCATCTGGCGTATTACGAAAAGCCCACCAACGAAAACGCAGGCCCCAAAACAGCACCGCAATCGGGTTGGCTTTACTTGGCCACTCAGGTGGCAGGTTGTTGATCTGCGCTCCAAGTGATACGTTAAATGGGGTCTTTAAATCAAGATCGTACCGCTCGGCCTCGCGCTCAGCCCAGGTATTTATGGGGGTGAACGTGTCGCTGTGGAGACGATTGATATAGTCCGCCGTTTGCAGGTGCCCGTCTGCATTTATCGGAAAAACCGTCACTTCAAGAGTGCGATTCCAGCCTCGTGTGTAGACGATCTGATGCACGCTGACCAGACCCACGCTTATCAGGGCAATCAATAGCACGACGACTCTAACGGTCTCAAACTTGGGTAAGCCCATTTGATGTGTAAGATATCTTGTAGTCATAGTAAGTTTCGGTGCTATAAAGGCTCACCTTGAGTTTTTGAACTGGTAATAGCGTGATGTCTCCCACGATAGGCTGAACGGCGTCAAACTATGCGAATGCCAGCGTATGGCAGCACCAAATGGGTGAGTTGCCTGGCCAATTTTTGAAGTGAGCAGTGGTTCTCATAAAGGCAACCTCGCAGGCCGTCGGCTTGCGCTTTGAGATAGCAGATCGGCATGAAAAGTTAAGTTTGGTAAAGCGCTAAGCAGACTTAGTACACCTGATTTTAAACACCATTAATTAAGGGCTTTTTTTTAATGAGTTCACCTGCACCTCAGATAATCTATCGAAGCGATTACCAGTCACCGGATTGGACAATTACTCACACTAAAATGGATTTTGAATTAGATCCCAGTCGAACACGGGTAAGCACCGAGATCCAACTAAAGCGGCAGCGCCAGGCGCCGTTGGTGCTGGACGGTGTAGATATCACGTTATTGTCATTGCATGTGGATGGTAAAGCGCTTGCAAAATCAGACTATGTTGTAGGTGCGGATAGCCTTTCAATTGAAGGTTTGCCATTAACGTGCGCCTTGACTATCGTGACTGAGATCGATCCCGAATCCAACAAAGCACTGGAGGGCTTGTATCGATCAAGCGGCAATTACTGCACGCAATGCGAGGCGCAAGGGTTTCGGAAAATCACCTATTACCTGGATCGGCCTGACGTACTGGCAACCTTCGATGTGTCAATAACGGCTGATAAGATCAGCTGCCCTGTATTGCTATCAAACGGAAATTTTGTTTCAGAGGAACAACATGACGATGGCCGGCACACTGTGCACTGGCATGACCCATTCCCAAAGCCTGCGTATTTATTTGCGCTTGTAGGCGGCCAGCTTGCCTGCATCGAAGATGATTTTATAACCGCATCCGGGCGTGCTGTGACCTTGGCTATTTATGTTCAGGAGCACAATATTGACCAATGCTCGTTTGCTATGGATGCGCTGAAACGCTCCATGAAATGGGATGAAGATGTGTATGGTCTTGAATATGATCTTGATCGATTTATGATTGTGGCTGTTGATGATTTTAATATGGGGGCCATGGAGAATAAGGGCCTGAATATCTTCAATTCGAAGTATGTTTTAGCCAGTGAAGATACTGCCACCGATACTGATATTTTGGGCGTTGAGGCAGTTATCGCGCATGAATACTTTCATAATTGGACCGGTAACCGGGTGACCTGCAGAGACTGGTTTCAACTGAGTCTTAAAGAGGGTTTGACGGTATTTCGAGATCAGCAGTTCAGCGCGGATATGCAGTCGAAAGAGGTTAAGCGGATAGAGGATGTTCGATTGCTGCGTGCACGTCAGTTTCCAGAAGACGCAGGCCCGATGTCTCACCCGATAAGACCCGATAGCTTTATCGAGATCAATAATTTTTATACCTTAACGGTGTACGAAAAAGGTGCGGAAGTAATCCGTATGATTCACACGTTACTGGGTGAGGGTAATTATTATAAAGGTATCAAATTGTATTTTGAGCGGCATGATGGCCATGCCGTGACCTGTGATGATTTTATCAGTGCTATGCAGGATGCATCGGGCGTTGACTTAACGCAGTTTAGATTGTGGTACTCGCAAGCTGGAACACCTGAGCTTGTCGTAAGCGATAGCTATGATACAGATGCCAGTGAGTATCGATTAAGCGTTGTGCAAAACGTACCAGACACACCAGGGCAAACTGATAAAAAAGCCATGCATATTCCGCTGCGCATTGGCTTACTGGATGCCAATGGTAAAGCCATTAACTTAAAGCTTGGCACCGAGGATGGAGACGGTGCTTTACTGAATATCACTAAAGCACAAGATGAATTCGTTTTTAAAGAGGTTTCTGAAAAACCCACACCCTCATTGTTACGGGGTTTCTCGGCCCCGGTAAGGCTTAGCTACGAATACAGTGCCGAGCAGCTTGCGTTTTTAATTGCGAACGACAGTGATAGTTTCAACCGGTGGGAGGCGGCTCAACGCCTGTACAGCCTTGGGTTAGGTCGATTACTTGATGGTGATGAGATCGATAGCGTTGAACCCTTGTTGCACGCCATGGATAAGCTCATGTCTGATCCAAGCCTGGATGCCGGCTATAAGGCTGAAATGCTGTCATTGCCAAGTATCGATACGATTGCCAGCGATGCGCCAGTGATCGATATCGCGGCGATCGATCGTGCTCGCACAGATATGTCTGTTGCGATGGCTGCCCATCTTGAGCCGCACTTGAAATCATTGATAACGCAACACCAAGTAAATATGACAATTGGTGAACGGGCTTTGCGTAACCGAGCCTTGCATTTGTTGAGCGAGCTTGATGAGTCTCGCTGGCTTGAGATTGCGATAAGGCATTTTGAGCACGCTAGCAATATGACTGACTCGGTAGCGGCTTTAGCTGCATTGTGTAGCAGTACTAAAGCGAATAAACAACACTACCTCGATTCGTTTTATCGGCGCTGGGAATCCAATAAGCTGGTCATTGATAAATGGTTTTCAATACAGGCAATGGCAAAATATGACGGCGTACTGGATGATGTGCTGGCTCTAACGAAACACATGGCATTTGACTCAGCTAACCCTAATCGGTTTCGATCGTTGGTGGGTGTTTTTGCCAGCGCTAATCCTGCCTACTTTCATGCCGCTGATGGGCGAGCTTATACATTTGTGTCTGAGCAAATAGTGTCTATTGATAAAACCAACCCGCAAGTGGCAGCCCGTTTGGTGACGCCATTCCTGCAATGGAAGCGTTTTGTTGAGCCGCAAAAATCTGGGATGCAGACTGCGTTGCGGAGTGTTTCTCAAAGCACGAATCTTTCCCCTGACGTATACGAAATTGTTAGCAAGGCCTTGAGTACTTAGTGTGTAACGTACACAAGTTAGACAAAAGTATCGTGATTTATTACGTGCTGCAAATTGCGCATGGGCTGATAAGCGAGCTGTTTAATGGTAGTAAACACTGTTTCAATTCGTGCGGTATTTAACGTGACGACAGCATCTTGTCGCGAAAACAATACTGCTTTGTAAACAACTATGAATTGCAAGTTCAAGCACCGGATGTATGGTGCGCTACATGCTAATTTCCTATTTGTGACCAACCCAGAAACAATTCGTATGGGCTTTGGTTTATAAGTATGAAATTAAGGATGTGGGTTATGTCAGAAGAACGAAAAAACGGAACCGTAAAGTGGTTCGATAATGCCAAGGGCTACGGGTTCATCATAAGCCCCGAAGGCGAAGATGTGTTTGTACACTACAGAGCGATAGTGGGTGATGGATACCGATCACTTTCTGAAGGCCAGAAGGTTGAGTTTGTTGCAACTCGAGGCGACAAGGGTTGGCAGGCTTCAGAAGTCGCGGCGGTTTGAGCCGCGAGGCCTACGACGTATTTGGTATGACAAGCTCAGTAAACGCCATTTTTTAAAAAATCGCATCAGTTGAATGTCGCGATAAAATATCGATGATTTTCACGTGACTGTTTGTGTGCTGGACTACAGTACATGAACAGCCTATAGTGCGAACACGCAACACATGCGTGATCGTACTATGACCTCTAAGCCCAGCACACAAACGACACAGTTCGGTCTCCTTAAAGAACCTCGCTTCGCGCCGTTCTTCCAAACCCAGTTATTGGGTGCGTTTAACGATAACCTGTACAAAAATGCGCTTGTTGCACTGATCAGCTTTGGTGTGATCAAAATGAGCGCAGAAAATGCCGGAACCCTAATCGCTGCCGCCGCCGGTCTTTTTATCCTACCGTTTTTTCTGTTCTCAGCTTTCAGTGGTCAGGTTGCCGATAAGTACGAAAAATCCATGCTCATTCGTCGTATCAAACTCGGCGAAATCGTCATTATGGTGTTGGGTGTGTTGGCATTTTGGTCTGAAAACATCACTTTCATGATGAGCATACTTTTCCTGATGGGTGTGCAATCGGCCTTCTTCGGCCCGATAAAATACGGCATATTGCCGCAACACCTGCACGAATCAGAACTCATAGGCGGTAATGGTTTAGTGGAGCTGGGGACATTTTTGGCGATCCTGATGGGCACCATTCTCGGCACTCAACTAATAACAAAATCGGCTAATGGCAGCGTGCTGCTCATTAGTGTTTGTATTGTCGTTGTGGCTGTGCTGGGTTATCTGAGTAGCCGGCGAATACCAGCGGCTCCTGCTGTCGCACCTGATCTTAAGCTTCGTTTTAACCCGGTGACTGAAACCTGGGCGTTAATTTCGTATACCCGCAAGCATCGCATTATATTTCAGTCCATTTTGGGCATTTCCTGGTTCTGGTTTATGGGTGCAACCTATCTCGCCCAGTTTCCGATTTTTGCGCGTGATGTTATTGGTGGGAATGGGGATGTGTATACGGTTTTGCTTGCCGCGTTCTCCATCGGGATTGGGCTGGGTTCAGCTTTGTGCGAAAAGTTATCCCATAGCCAGGTAGAAATTGGCCTGGTGCCATTTGGCGCTATTGGAATAACGCTGTTTGGTTTAGACTTGTTTTTCTCAGCACCTGCTGCGCCAATGGGGACAGAGCTTGGTGTCATGGCAATTCTGTCGACAGCAGGTGCCTGGCGTATATTGCTTGATGTGGTCGCCATTGGCATGTTTGGTGGTTTCTATATTGTCCCTTTATATGCTTTGATCCAAAAAACCAGCGCACCGGAGAGACTCTCCCGAGCCATTTCCTGTAACAACGTAATGAATGCGCTGTTCATGGTGGCATCAGCGCTTATCACCATTGTTCTGGTATCCAGTGGAGTATCAATAGCGGGCATATTTCTCATGCTAGCTATCATGAACGCGCTGATAGCCGCTTATATATTCCGGCTTGTTCCTGAATTT
Organism: uncultured Granulosicoccaceae bacterium; assembly: GCA_964435305.1. GTDB lineage: Bacteria > Pseudomonadota > Gammaproteobacteria > Granulosicoccales > Granulosicoccaceae > Granulosicoccus. The sequence goes on along the minus strand of CAYSZH010000013.1, from coordinate 20,203 downwards.
TTAATGCGGTTTTTAACGTGGATGCTGATGCACACACTGTATAGAGTTAAAAATACCGGCCTAGAGAAAATTCCTGACAGTGGTGCTGCTATTTTGGCCTGTAATCACGTGAGTTTCGTGGATGCGTTATTGGTCGCTGGCAGTGTCAGGCGGCCAATTCGGTTTGTTATGTACTACAAAATTTTCAAATTGCCTATTTTGAGTTTTATATTCCGAACATCTAAGGCCATCCCCATCGCCAGCCAAAAAGAAGACAAGGCCATGTACGATGCCGCATTTGAACAAATGCATGCGGTCATCGAGCAAGGCGAGATTTTGTGTATCTTTCCTGAAGGGCAGATCACCTACGATGGCGAACTGAATGAGTTTAAGCCTGGCATTTTGCGCGTACTGGAGAAAACACCAGCGCCTGTTTATCCAATAGCCTTGCAAGGCTTGTGGGGAAGTATGTTCAGCCGCAAAGGTGGCAAAGCGTTTTTTAAAATGCCGCGACGACTATTCGCAAAAATCGGCCTGGTAGTGGGTGAACCTTTATCCCCATTAGGGCTCGATACCACAACGATACAACAAAAAGTGTTCGAATTACGGGGAGATAACCGTTAGCAACATTCTGTTTGAACAGGAAATTCAGGTCCGATGGGGCGATATGGATGCATTAGGCCATGTTAATAACATCATGTATTTTCGCTACTTTGAGCAGACCCGTCTTGCCTGGTTTGAATCTCTAGGGAATGCGCCGCTTGGCTCCGAGGAGTTGGGTACTGTAATAATTGATAATCATGCCGAATACCTTATACCGGTGGTTTATCCAGCTCAGCTGCTTGTGCAAATGGGTGGGCATTCGCTCGGAAGAAGCTCTTTTATCAGTACGTATACTATAAAACAGGGGGATACCGTGACAACTCGTGGCAGTGCGCGTGTTGTATGGATTGACAGGACCTTGCAAAAGTCTGTCCCGATACCTGATGTGATTAGGGCCTTGATTCCTACGAAGCCTGGCTAACTCGTTAAGCGGGTATCCACTGCACGCAAGCGATGAACGCCTTGCACGTTATGCAAGTCTCACCAGTCATGAGAATGATGCAAGGCCAGTAAACCTGGCACGAAGAGGAACAAATTTGTGACCAACCAACGCTTTTGCTCTATTTGCGGAAACGCAGTGGAAATTAAAATTCCTGAGGGAGACAACCGACAACGTGCGGTGTGCGTATCGTGCAACACGATTCACTATGAAAACCCCAAAAATGTTGTTGGCTGTTTACTGGAATGGCATGGCAAAGTACTGTTGTGCAAGCGCGATATTGAACCAAGAAAGGCCTACTGGACCCTGCCCGCAGGGTTTATGGAAAACAAGGAAACCACACTCGATGGTGCTGCACGAGAAGTGCGTGAAGAGGCTTGTGCAGAGTGTGACAACCTGCGTCTATTTGCGGTTTATAACTTACCAACTATATCGCAGGTGTATTTGATGTTTTTTGGGCGGCTTCGCGATGGTGTGGCAAGCGCAGGCGAAGAAACTCAGGAAGTGGGCTTGTTTAGTCAAAAGGACATCCCTTGGGATGAACTGGCGTTTCCTGTGGTAACTGAAACGCTAACCCGCTACTTTGAGCGGCGCGAAGATCGCACTCGAGAGGTGCACTATGCTGATATTTTTAGTCGCCCTGGCGCGCCACTGGAAATTGTTCGCCATCCGTAGATGGTGTAATCCATTCGCTAAAAGAGCCCACGTACAAGGCGCCTGGGTCGATGCCAGCGTGTGTCATGGCCAACATATTGTGCGCTGCCGTCACGCCTGAACCGCAATAATGAACCAGCGATTTGCCATCTTTCTCGTTGGCTATGCTGTCAAATCGCTGTGCCAGCGCTGAGCGACTAATAAACTGTCCTTCGCTATCCAGGTTTTCCGTAAAAGGTAAATTGATCGCTCCGGGTATATGCCCGGCAACGGGGTCAATGGGTTCGTGTTCGCCGCGATACCGTGCTGGTTCTCGCGCATCGATAAGCTGATACGCCGGATTCAGGACATCATCGCGCATGACCATTTTGGTAAGTGACTCTTTGGGCACGAACTGACCCTTTGGAGGGGATGTGCATTGTCCAGTTTCAATAGGTAAGTTGCTGGCCTTCCAATTAGCAAACCCACCCTCCAAAACAGCACAGCCCTTATGGCCGAGCCATTGGCAAAGCCACCAGAGGCGCGCCGCTATTGCCCCCGCCTTATCGTCATAGGCGATGATTTGTGTATCGTCGTTGATTCCCCATTGGCAAAATTGAGTGGCCAGGGTTGTTTTGTCTGGTACTGGGTGTCTACCTGTCACGTTTAAAATTATTGTGCTGGAGAGGTGTATTTCCAGGTGTGCGTATTGCGCACGGGGCAGGCGTGAGTGTGCGTAAGCTTGCTCTCCTTGTGCCGTATCTGCCAGAGAAAAGCGGCAATCTACAATGACCCAGTTTTTTTTGTCCAGGTTAGCAAGCAGATCGTTAGCTGAAATAAGTGTGTTGTACATTGGCAATGATTGTTCGTTTTAGGTTGTTGCGGACGATTGATGAATCGTCATTTGAGGAAACGGTATGTTCCAGCCATTGGAATTTGATGTGCGCACCAAACTTTGTTGTACGACACGTTGTATTTTGTAGTAGCTGCTGGCGATCTTGCTGCTCGCCGTTACCCAAATTAAATAGTCCAGCGATGAGCTACCGGCATTTTGCAATTCCACCAAAAAGCCCTCGATGTTTTCGCTGAGTTCTGCTGTGACAAAAGCTGTTTCAAGATCACGTTTGATTGTTTCTGGTACCAGAGTGAGGCTGTCTTGCTGCAAGGCGTAATCAAGACCGAATGTGATTGCTACGCCATAGGTATCCCCACGTGAAATATTTGTGATATTGCTTGCGTAAAAATCGGCCGTTGGCATCGTCATGCGCATGCCACCACGAACATCCAGTTCAACCAGCTCAGGCGTTTGTCTTATAACTTGTGCAAAGCGGTTGTCGGGCAACAGAATGTAATCATCCTGCTCGCTGGGAAACCAAATAGGGTCATCAATTGGCCGTGACACTTGATCAGAAATTGATTCCAGTGGCAAGCGAAGAACACCATCGAGTGCCGGGTTTCGCAGCACAGACTGAATATTAAGTGACATCACCTGCCAGGGTATGCCGGCGTGCATGATGCTTTCGTCTTCACGCACCGCCCCAAGGTTGAGTAACAACCGGGCTTCTTTAAAAAACCGTGGCAAAAAGCTTCTTAAACTGATCGCAGCCCCGACCAATAATAAGAATGACAGCGCCAGTAACAACAAATCTTCCCTTATGTACAACACCATTAGCACAGAGACAATGACAACCAGTGTGGTTAACAGGTAATAGCTATAAGAGAGAAGCCTGTAGCGTGTGCTTCGCCTGCGGTGAGTTTTGGTTGTCAGCTTTGTATTGTATAACCACCAAAGCAACCGCATGATCGACCAGGCGATTAAGGCTGCTGCTATTGCCATCAGGAGAGTAAGCCCTCGTCCAAGTACAAAACCTTTGGCAGCGGGCCAGATGCCCTGCCAGCCGACATTGTCTTCCTGGCGGAGTTTCTCTAATTGCGTGCTGGACGATATGAGCGCGTTTTCGTATTGAATACTTAAGCGCTGCCATTTCTCCGACAGGGCATCACTATTTTTGGCGGCCGCTGCGTCAGGTGTCGCCGCACTTAAGGCATCCAGCGATAGCGCTGCTTGCTCGGATACAGCAAATTTTTCTCTGTTTAGCGCTATCTTTTTTCGTAAGTCTGAAATTTGCCTTGGGCGTTCGGTTATGGATTTTAGTGAGTCAAGAATAGGTGCTGCCACCTCGGCAAGTTCCTGGTTCCAGTTAAATTCAGAGGAGTCAGCTGAATCGAAGACATCAGTTGAAAGATCTTTAAGTGCAAGAAACTCGAACGAGTCCTGCAGTGTTGCAATGTCATCTCGTAGCGCGGCCAGCCGCGCCTCGTTCTCTGGTGTTTGTGCGTTTGACGAGCTTGCCATTAACGCGCGTAAGGCATCCCGCTCAGCTGATTTTTGTTCGATACTGTCGGCTATAGCGCGTAGTCTGCCGAGTTCTTCGTCCGTGCGGCGTTGAATTGTTGTATCGCCTGAGCTGATGTTGCTGTGTTGTGCGGTGTCGCGGGCGGTGTTCTGACTTTGTGCAAAGCTAAAGTTTGCAATAAAAGAACACAGCAGGAGTGCCGCCAGCGCGTAAATTCCAGGCTGTGTTCTTTTCACATTCAACGTCCGCTGTTATAACTCTCGCAGTTCGCGACGCAAAATTTTGCCGACATTGGTTTTAGGTAGCTCATCAACAAATTGTATTTGCTGAGGTCGCTTGTAACCAGTGAGGTTTTCTTTGCAATGTGCAAGGATCGCCTCTTTTGTCAAAGAAGGGTCTTTTTTCGCTATTACCACTTTCACAACCTCGCCTGAGTGATCATCGGGTACACCGATCGCACCCACTTCAAGCACTTCCGGCATCATGGCAATCACCGCTTCTATTTCATTCGGGTAAACGTTAAACCCGGAAACTAGTATCATGTCTTTCAAACGATCAACGATTTTGAAAAAACCGTCTTCGTTCATGACCGCAACATCTCCGGTATGCAACCAGCCTTCGCTATCAATAGTGTCTTTGGTTGCATCTTCGCGTTGCCAGTAGCCTTTCATTACCTGCGGCCCGCGAATGCATAGCTCACCCGCTTCACCCACTGGCAGTGCTTCGTTGTCTTCGCTACGAACAGAGGCTTCGGTGGATGAAATGGGTAAGCCAATGGAGTCATTAAAGCCTCCAATGTCCATGGGGTTAATGCAGGCGGCCGGGCTGGTTTCAGTCAATCCATAAGCTTCAACAAGTGGTTTACCTGTTATAGCTTGCCACTCATTGGCAACGGCTTCTTGCACCGCCATGCCGCCACCGAGCGTCATTTTTAATCCTGAGAAATCCAATTCTTTAAAGCCATCGGTGTTCATTAAGGCATTAAACAAGGTGTTTACACCGGTGAAGGCCGTAAATTGGAATTTTTGCAGCTCTTTAACAAAGCCTGGCATATCTCGGGGATTGGTAATAAGCACGTTAAGCGCACCGAGCTTCATAAAAGTCAGGCAGTTCGCGGTCAACGCAAAGATATGATAGAGCGGAAGGGCTGTGATAATAATTTCTTTGCCTTCTTCTAAATCGTTAACGCTGATCCAGGTGTGTGCCTGTAATATGTTTGCCACCATATTCCCATGTGTGAGCATCGCGCCCTTCGCAACACCTGTTGTGCCGCCGGTGTACTGCAAAAATGCCAAATCATCCTTATTAAGCTCAGTATCAGCTGCAGGCAATTGAGCGCCTTTTGACAATACGTCTTTAAATGAATGCGAGCCTGGCAAGCTAAACGGCGGCGACATTTTCTTAACGTACTTGATAACAAAATTCAGCAGCATGGATTTTGGAAAGCTCAACATGTCGCCAAATCGTGTGGTAATCACCACCTCGACATCGGTGTTTTTAATAACGTCTGCAACTGTGTGTGCAAACGCTTCCACCACCACAATGGCTTTTGCACCAGAATCCTTTAATTGATGTTCGAGTTCTCGGTCGGTGTAAAGCGGGTTGGTGTTCACCACGACAAGACCTGCTCGAAGTGCTCCAAAGACGGCGATGGGGTACTGCAGGAGGTTGGGCATCATGATTGCGATTCGATCGCCTTTTTTGAGCCCAGCATCGTGAATCAGCCATGAAGCAAATTGCTGCGTGTATTGCTCTAGCTCACCATAACTAATGGTTTTGCCAAAGTTAGTGAATGCGGGTTTGTCAGCGAATTTGCCCGTGGCCGTGGTGAAAACATCGGCTACAGAGTTATAAACTGAGAGATCCACGTCTTCTGGAATACCGGCTTGGTAAGATTTAAGCCAGGGTTTATTCTCCATGTTATTTCTCCTCTAAAGTGCTATCAAGTTTGCCATTGATGTGGCAACTACTGCGCCATGGGGCCTGCTTTGACAGGACCGATATTAGGATCTTTTTAATGGTTATGACGCGGTGTAATCGGTCTGTGTTCAAATGCGAGTGACATTAGGCCACCTTGCCGCAGCATTTTTTGAATTTTTTCCCACTGCCGCAACCGCATGGATCGTTACGCCCCAGCTTTGGTACATCGCGCCGGAATTGTTTAATTTCGGGAACTTCAGCATCTTTGAAGTACCACTGACCGTGGTATTTCTCGAACACACCCACTTCGTGATGAGTATGTCGCTGCTTATCAGCATCTCGGTACCTGGCTGTGAATTCAATACGTGTGATGGTGTCTTCGGAGGTATCAATATCAATGATATTCAATCCCAGCCATTCTGATTCTCTAGCCCATTTTGCGGTGGCCGCTTCATCGATTTCGGTGCGCGAGCCAGGGTGATGGGATTTCAGAATGAAGGCCATATTGGCTAAGGTATGAGCAGTGTATCGGGCCCGTATGAGCTGTTCAGCAGTTTCCACTTTCTCGCCACCATCAATGAATGGTGCGCAGCAATCGCTGAAAGCTGCACCGGAACCGCAAGGACATTGCGTCATGTATCAAGCCTTAAATATGTATTATCAGTTGAGCGCAGTTTAACTGATGATGCGCCGCCAACACAGCCTTGATCGCGACATAGTGGCTTGGCCTTGTGTGAACAGGTGGGCGCCGCTTCAGACGAGGAGCCAATGCAGCAGGGACTACGCGTGATTACTGGAGAAAAACCCGGTTGCCGTCTTCATCGCGAGTGAATGGCAGGCTGGCATGCTTGAGCGAATGGCCCATTAAAACAATATGTCCCTGATCGCGATGCTCTCCGGCGACAGTGAATTCGAAGCGATAATCTCTTCGCAGGCAGGCGGAGCCTTTTTTATCTCGACCCAGCCCCATACGTTTTAAAGCGACTGTCTGATCGAGAAATTGCACAGATTCTCGCTTGCACAGGGCTTTTGCGCTGGAAACCGCAATTTCTTTGGCTCGCATGGCATTCCACCAGTACGCTAATACCAGCCCGACCCCGGCCAGTAACATCAGATTTGTGAAAAAATGTCCGTTCATAGATAAAACCGATTGCCTCTAGCAATAGTAGCGTCAAAGCAAGAGAAACCAAGCTGTTTACGAGATAGCTGCCCTGTGGGCCCTTAAAACCCCTTTATAATGATCCAATCAAAACCAGAGATTGAGACATGAGCGATTCTAAACCTGAAGTCGATGCACAAACACAATTGGAGCTGGAGGCAGCGGCATTTAGAACCTTAGTTGCCCATTTTCAAAAACGTACCGATGTGCAGAACATCGATTTGATGAATATGGCCGGTTTTTGTCGTAATTGCCTGTCCAAGTGGTATGCAGCCGCCGCCGCCGAAAAAGGTGTGGATGTGGACTATGACACCGCACGCGATGCCATTTATGGCATGCCGTACAGCGAGTGGAAATCCAAGCATCAGCAAAAGGCCACCGCTGAGCAAATGGCAGAATACCAGCAAAAATTCCCACAGGGCTGATAAGCAAGAGTCTGCGGGCATGGGCGTGACTACCCAGACAATGCTGTTTCAAGACGGGATTGTGGACGTATTGCTTAAAGATAAGCCGTCTCGAGTCCTGTTGCTAGGAAGCAAAATGGCTAAGGTTGAACAGCAACTCCAGCAGCAGATTGAGCTGTTGCAGCTGCCCACTGAAGTAGAGAGCAACCTGGCGCTCGATAACTTTGTTACAGACACTTTTGCGCCTGTTGATGCCATATGGCTACAGCTGCCGGACTCGGTTCCAGATGCTGAACTGCTCATTGGCAAAGCCTGTCGTTTAGCGCCGCAGTGCACTTTGGTGGAACAGAGCAAACCGCTTTTTTCGCCTCCGGTACAGACTGACGTGGATGGCCGGGATTCGCATACTGGGCACGCCTTGCCGAGCCCGCTGGGCTGGCTTTTGCCGCATGCCTACTATGCCCTGGGATTCACACGCCTGTTGGCCCGTGATAAAGACGGCGTTCGATCAGAGTTGTACGGCTACAGCTTAAGTGAGTATAAACAGGTACCAGATTGGCTCAATTCGCGTTTTTGGGCGCACCCTGAGCGCTTCGACATCACGGAATGATGAAATCAGTTCTGTGTGAAGGCCAGTGTGCGGATTATGCCGGCTCAGCTGCCAGTGATGTCATTGCAATGACAGGGCATTGTCAGCGAAACGTTATAGCTGTTTCATCGTATGCGAAGCCCAAAAATCGGGCGTTTTGGTGTACCTTATGCATCTTAAAAATCACTTCTAACAATCAGGAATATCCGTGACACTTGTTGTCCATCCTGAATCTGCATTGTATGGCCGAACACTTTGCCCAAATCTGGGTCAAAGCCTCCGTGGCTTCGCGTCTTTTCCAAAAGTCGCGACGCTCGATTCCGATTTTCTCATGCATAAAGACCTTTTTACGGAGACATTGTGAGCACAATTGAAATAACCGAGTTATTGGGTGACGGTATTGGGCCAGAGCTGGCCGAATCAGTGCACGCGGTAGCGGAGTCCCTACCAGTGGATTTTAAATTTATCCCGGTAGATTGGAGCCTGGAGAATCGAGAGGCCAAAGGTGACGATGTTATTGATGAGGCGGAAAATTCCATGCGCCGCACCAAGCTTGCGGTCAAGTACCCAACAATTACACGCAAGCGCAGCCCCAATGCCTTAATCCGCCGGCGTTGCGATTTTAGCGTTATCTACCGCCCGGCGATTTCAATTAAAGGCATTCACTCTAACTTCAAGGAAGACGTTAATTTACACATCGTGCGCATTGCCACTGGCGGTACTTATGATGACCCTGGTCAGCTTATCGGCACGGATGCGGCGGTGTCTTTACGCATGGTGGAGCGTAAGCCCTGTTTGCAGGCCGCCCGTTTTGCGTTCGATTTAGCGCGTAGAAAAGGCGCGATGTATGGAGATGGAAACTACAGCGTTACCAGTTCGTCCAAACATACCATTCAGCGCGTTACCGACGGTTTGTTTGAATCGGTTGTTGCTGATGTCGCCAAAAACAATACCGACGTTGATCATCACGTTGAGTTGTTCGATGCCCTATTGGCCAAGGTTATTCTGGATCCATCGCAGTTCGAGGTTGTGCTGGTGCTAAACGAGTACGGCGATTTTCTGTCTGATATGGCATCTGGATTGGTCGGCAGCCTGGGCACTGGCGCCAGCGGAAACTACTCATTCGATGAAAATAACAACGTTGATATTGCGATGTTTGATCCGGCAGGTGGCACAGCGCCTGATATTGCCGGTAAAAATATCGCGAACCCGGCGGCTGTTTTACTGGCTCTGGGTATGTTGCTGAATCATGTCGATCGATACGATCTTGGCCATGCATTGCGGCTCAGCCTGTTAGGTGCGATCGAAAGAGGGGAATCTACCCGGGACCTTGGCGGCAAGCTCAACACAGACGAATTTACCAAAGCAGTCATCGACACTATTCCAGAATTTTTATAACGGCGCAGTACGATCAAAGCTATGCGTATTAACGGATATTCACTATGAGTTCAATGAAGGCGAAACTTGATTCGTCCATGCTGGCTGGGGGCAACTCGCCTTATCTTGAAACCATGTACGAACTGTACATTGAAGATCCAAACCAGGTTGACGAGTCGTGGCGAGACTTATTCGCTCGTTTACCAATGGTTGGGGACAACGTTCGCGAAGTGTCGCATGCGCAAGTAAGAGAGCAGTTCTACAGCATGGCTCGCAATGGGAATGCACGCCCGGCAGCACAAGCAGGTTCTAGTGCTTCCACAAACGAGCTTAAGCAAATTTATGTTGCGCAGTTGATCAATGCGTATCGCGTACGGGGTCATCAGCTGGCTAAAACGGATCCGCTTGGGCAAGTGACTAGCGCATCTGTGAGAGAGCTGCGCCTAAGTGAAAACAATCTGTCAGAAAGCGACCTTGACACTGTGTTCCCTACACCGACATTGCATGGGATCGATAGAGCACCATTGCGGGATATTATTTCGCATCTTGAAAAGTGCTATTGCAGCAGTATCGGTTACGAATATATGTATATCGATCACACGCCGCAAAAAGATTTTATACAAACCCGCCTCGAGTCAGTTGCATCAGCACCGACGCTTAACGCTGAAACTAAAAAGTGGTTGTTACAGAGAGTCACCGCTGGTGAAAGTCTGGAACGGCATTTAGGTTCACGCTATGTCGGTCAAAAACGCTTTGGCCTTGAAGGGGCTGAGAGCCTTATTGTGGTGATGAGCGAGCTCGTGGATCGAGCAGGTGCCGCGGGTGTTAAAGACATGGTCATTGGTATGGCACACCGTGGTCGACTCAATGTGCTGGTTAATATATTGGGTAAAAATCCAGCGGAGTTATTTTCAGAATTTGAAGGGAAGCATGATGAGAGCTTGTCGTCTGGCGACGTGAAATACCATCAGGGTTTTTCATCCGATCTAAAAACAAAAAGCGGTCATATGCATTTGGCTTTGGCGTTTAATCCCTCGCATCTAGAGATTGTGTCGCCAGTTGTCGAAGGCTCTGTTCGCTCACGCCAGGATCGTTACGGTGATCAGGACGGTGATTGGGTTATCCCTATAGCCATTCATGGTGATGCGGCTTTTGCCGGGCAAGGCGTTGTAATGGAAACATTCAACATGGCTGATTCGCGAGGATTCTCCACCAAAGGCACGGTGCATATCATCATCAACAATCAGATTGGGTTCACGACCAGTAACGCTGCAGATGCACGATCAACGCTGTATGCAACTGATGTGGCAAAGATGATCAGCGCGCCTATTTTCCATGTCAATGGTGACGATCCGGAAGCGGTGCTCTTTGTCACCCAGTTGGCACTGGATTTTCGAATGACATTTAAAAAGGATGTAGTGATCGATCTTGTGTGTTATCGACGCCTTGGGCACAACGAAACAGATGAGCCCTCGGTTACGCAACCGCTGATGTACAAAACCATTAAGTCCTTGCCAACAACGCGCAAAATTTATGCGGAAAAACTGGCTGATACCGGTGTTGTTCCGCTCAGCGAATCAGATGCAATGATAGAGAACTATCGAAATAGTCTGGATGCGGGTGAGAACGTTGCACCTGGCGTCATGGTTGGAATCCAGGAAGCGCCAGAGCTTGTTATTGACTGGTCACAATACATCGGCAATGAATGGCGTGCACCCTACGACAACCGCATGCCGGTTGAAACCTTGCGCGCTCTTGCGACCGAACTTACCACCATACCCGATGGTTTTACATTGCATTCGCGTGTAAAAAAACTGATCGAAGATCGTCGCAAGATGACAGCTGGTGCCTTACCGCTTGATTGGGGTTATGCCGAAACAATGGCGTATGCCTCGCTATTGAAAGACGGCTACTCGGTAAGACTGTCCGGCCAGGATTGCGGTCGTGGTACGTTTGCTCATAGACATGCTGTGCTGCATAATCAGAATGAAAACGAAGCCTTGGTTCCACTACGCAGTATCAACAGTAATCAGGCGCAGTTTCTGGTAATCGATTCGGTGCTCTCAGAAGAAGCTGTGTTGGCATTTGAGTATGGCTATGCTCAAGCCGACCCCAATACATTGGTTATATGGGAAGGGCAGTTCGGTGATTTCGCCAATGGTGCGCAAGTGGTTATCGATCAGTTCATTAGCTCTGGAGAAACCAAGTGGGGCCGTTTGTGTGGCTTAACACTATTGCTGCCACATGGCTATGAAGGGCAGGGCCCGGAGCATTCATCAGCGCGCATCGAACGGTTCATGCAGCTCTGTGCTGAAGACAATATGCAAATACTGATTCCCAGTACGCCGGCTCAGGCTTATCACATGTTGCGCCGCCAAATGGTTAGACCACTGCGTCGCCCTTTAATTGTTTTCTCACCCAAAAGTCTGTTGCGACATCGTCTTGCTGTGTCCACACTCGAACAACTGGCCGAAGGTCAGTTTCAACCGGTGCTGGACGAGATTGATGAAATTGACAGAGCCAGTGTCAAGCGACTGGTGTTGTGTAGCGGTAAGGTTTACTACGATCTGTTGGAACGTCGCCGCGAAGAGAATATAAACAATGTGGCTATAGTACGCATTGAACAGCTGTACCCGTTTCCGTATGACGAAATGCACAAAATTGTAGGGCGTTATAGTAACGTCACCGAAGTGGTCTGTTGTCAGGAAGAGCCGCGTAATCAAGGCGCATGGCGCTCTAACCGTCACAGAATAGAGCGTGTAACACCTAATGCCGCGGTAATCGAATTTGCCGGGCGTGGGCCATCTGCATCTCCAGCCAGTGGCTACCACAACCAGCATGTGATTGAACAAAAGCGCTTAGTAGAAGAAGCGCTGGGTATTACGCCCAATTCGCAAAAGAATAACTAGTACGCCGGCGGCGATATAAGCAATTGAATTGACTGTCGCCAAACTTTGTAAACATAAGCGTAACATTAAGAACACATTTATCGGGACCCAAACTGATGAGCAGCGAAATAAAAGTGCCAACCCTTCCAGAATCCATTGCCGATGCATTGGTGGTGACCTGGCACAAGGCCGAAGGCGATCCGGTAAAACGAGATGAAGTCCTGGTTGATATTGAAACCGATAAGGTGGTGCTAGAAGTACCGGCAGCCGAAGACGGTGTGCTGGGAAAAATCATAGAGCCTGAAGGGGCAACCGTAACGGCGCATCAGGTTATCGGTAGTATTGAGGAAGGCGCTGCCTCAGCGCCTGCAGCTGAAGCACCGGCTGCAGCTGCACCGGAAATTGCGGCGGCAGCTACAGCTTCTGCCGATGAGGACGGAGGCCAAACCAGCCCGGCGGTACGAAAGCTTTTATCTGAGCATGGCCTAAGTGCCGATCAGGTAAAAGGGACAGGCAAGAAAGGTCGAATCAGTAAGGAAGATGTAGAAGCTCATGTGGCAGCCAAAGCATCTGCACCTGCAGCGTCTTCATCTGCTGCTGCAGATAGGCCTGTTATGGCGGGTGAGCGTACTGAAAAGCGGGTGCCTATGTCGCGCTTGCGTTCGCGAATCGCTGAGCGTCTTCTTGATGCCACCCAAACAACAGCCATGCTGACAACCTTTAATGAAGTCAACATGCACGCGTTTATCGAAATGCGTAAGCAGTACAAAGATCAGTTCGAAAAATCTCACGGCGTAAAATTGGGTTTTATGTCGATCTTTCTAAAAGCGGCAACAGAAGCTCTCAAGCGCTATCCCGATGTTAATGCGTCTATTGATGGTGATGACATTGTCTATCACAGTTTTTGTGATATCGGTGTAGCCGTGTCTTCTGATCGTGGATTAGTCGTGCCAGTGTTGCGCAACACCGAGCATATGTCGTTGGCTGATATTGAAAAAACCATTGGTGCGTATGCTGAGAAAGCACGCGATGGCAAACTATCCATCGAAGAAATGACAGGCGGGACTTTCACCGTATCCAATGGTGGCGTGTTTGGTTCGTTACTGTCCACACCTATTCTTAATCCACCACAAAGCGCCATATTGGGAATGCATGCCACTCAAGAGCGGCCTGTGGCTGAGAACGGCGAAGTGGTTATTCGCCCAATGATGTATTTGGCACTCTCTTACGACCATCGAATTGTTGATGGCAAGGGCGCGGTTGGGTTTCTAAAGACGATTAAAGAATTGGTAGAAGATCCACAGCGTCTGGTGCTGGATATCTAGGATAGCGTTGTTACTAATTTAAAATTGGCTTAGAGAATACGAGCAGATTCGTGCCCGTTGCAGTGGCCGCTGCTTCATCTGTACTTCCAGAGAAAATAAATGTCAGACAAATACGACGTAGTGGTAATAGGTGCCGGCCCTGCTGGTTATGTCGCTGCAATACGCGCAGCACAACTGGGTTTAAAAACTGCCTGTGTGGAAAAATGGATAAACAAGCAAGATAAACCGGCGCTGGGAGGTACCTGTTTAAACGTGGGCTGTATTCCATCCAAGGCTCTGTTAGAAAGCACGGAATTATTCCATGCAGCAAGCCACAACTTTGCCGACCTGGGTATCAACATCGGTAGCATCGATGTTGATGTGCCTAAAATGATCGCGCGCAAAGACAAGATTGTCAGTGAGCTCACAGGCGGAATTGAGATGCTGTTTAAAGCCAACAATATAGACTGGCTTAAAGGCAGCGGTAAATTATTAGCCAATAAGCAAGTTGAAGTCACAGCCGCGGATGGCAAAACAAGCCTGGTTGAGGGCGAAAATGTCATTCTTGCCACGGGTTCTGTTCCAATCGAATTAAAAGCCACGCCTCTTGAAGGTGACAAGGTTGTCGATTCCAGTGGCGCGTTAGATTGGGAATCTGTACCAGGAACTGTATGTGTTATCGGTGCAGGAATTATTGGTCTTGAGCTGGGTAGTGTGTGGCGTCGTTTGGGGTCAGATGTCGTTTTGCTCGAAGCACTCGATACCTTTTTACCCATGGTCGATCAGCAAATAGCCAAGGTGGCGGCGCGTACTTTTGCTAAGCAGGGGCTGGATGTCAGACTCAATACGCGTGTGATGGGCAGTAAAGTGAATGGCGGTAAAGTCACCGTTAGCTATCAGGATAAGGATGGCGAACATGAAATGGTCGTCGATAAACTCATTGTAGCGGTCGGCAGACGTGCGGCAACCGAAGGTGTGATCTCGGCTGAATCCCAAGTTGGTGTGGATGAGCGCGGCGTTATTCACGTTAATGATAAATGTGAGACCAGTGTACCGGGCGTCTATGCTATAGGTGATGCAGTGCGTGGCCCAATGTTAGCGCATAAGGGTTCTGAAGAAGGCGTCATGGTTGCCGAAATCATTGCAGGCCACCATGCCCAACTTAATTACGATGTAATGCCGAATGTTATCTATACACACCCCGAAGTGGCTTGGGTGGGTAAGACTGAAGAAGAGTTGAAAGAAGATGGTATCGCCTATCAGGCCGGTACATTTCCTTTTGCTGCCAGCGGCCGTGCTAAAGCACAGGGCGACACAGATGGGCAGGTTAAGATCCTTCGCGATACAGAAACAGATAGGCTGCTTGGCGCGCATATTATTGGGCCAAGTGCGTCGGAACTGCTAGGGCAGTCGGTATTGGCGATGGAATTTGACGGTACGATAGAAGATATTGCCATGACTATTCATGCACACCCGACATTGTCTGAAGCCATGCATGAAGCAGCCTTAAGTGCGGATGGGCGTGCAATTCATATTGCAAATCGTAAGAGCAAGTAGTTTTTTCTAACGATTGTTTTAATGTGCACGATGCTGCCCGCTTATTCACCAACTTATGAGTGAGCAGCCATCGGTATCGACAATAACCGCGACCGCGCAGCCGTCGGGAAAGACGCTTTATTGCCGTTCTTTATCTGTGTTGATCAACCAGAATAAGGTTGCCATCGGGGTCAGTGATCATAAAGCTTGCTGGCCCTTCTGTTGAATCATCATCTATCGGATTATCAATTGGGATATCTGCGGCCTGCACCTCTTTCTGAACGTCGCGGATATCGGTAAAAGAATCCACCAGTTTGCCATCTTGATCAAAACCTGGGTTAAAGGTAAGTATGTTAGATTCAAACATGTCCTGGAATATGCCGATAAGATGCTGATTGTTTTGCATAATGAGATAATTCTGATCTTCACTACCTCCAATAGAATTGAATCCTAACTTCTCGTAAAAATCCCGAGAACGTTCTAAATCTTTAACACTAAGACTGATTGAAAAAGCGCCTAAATTCATTATGGATTTCCTGTTTCATGGATGAATTAAACCGTATCGCTGGCATGAATAAGAGCTATCGTTCGCATAATACGTGCTGCACGAGAAACCAATTGTCTGGTGGGGATGCAACCGTATAACATAAGCGTATAGAGTGTATGCATTTTTTACAACGACTACATCAAACTAGTGCGAATGGTTTTTTTTACGGGCATAGTGGAGTGTTAGAACTAAAAGGTACAACAAAGGGTACATAAAATGTTTCAAGTAGCTATATTGGATGATTATCAGCAAGTTTCTCAGAACTACGCCGACTTTGCATCTTTGTCGGATGCCTGTGAAATCACCGTATTTGATCAGTATCTTGGTGAGTCTGATGATGATGTTGTTACAGCGCTTGAAAATTTTGACGTCATTGCCTGCATGCGAGAACGTACACCGTTTAATCGAGCGCGTATAGAGCGTCTTAAACATCTTAAATTGTTAGTCACCACGGGCAAACGCAATGCTTCGATCGATCTCGATGCTGCGAGTGATCATGGCGTTATGGTTTGTGGAACCGCGGCGCCAGGGCATGCAGCTTCAGAGCTGGCGTGGGCACTCACGCTGGGTTTACAACGTCAACTGGTTGCAGAGCACGTCAGTGTGCAAACGGGTCTATGGCAAACCACAGTGGGGCGTGATTGTCACGGTCTTACTATGGGCATATTAGGGCTTGGTCGTCACGGTAGCAATGTTGCGCGTTTTGCAAAAGCCTTCAATATGAACGTGATCGCCTGGAGTACGAATCTTGATCAGGCGCGGTGTGATGAATGTAGTGTTCAATACGTTGATAAAGAAACGCTTTTCAAAGAATCGGATGTGCTATCGATCCACTTGGCAATGGGGCGGCGAAATCGTTCGCTCGTGGGAGCAGCTGAACTAGCCTTAATGAAATCAGATGCCCTGCTTATCAATACATCGCGTGGGCCTATTGTTGATGAGGCTGCTTTGTTGAATGCATTGCAAAGCGGATCTATTGGTGGTGCGGGTTTAGACGTTTTTGATCAGGAGCCTTTGCCATTAGATCACCCCTTAAGGAAATGCCCTAATACCTTGTTAACGTCTCACGTAGGTTATGTCACTGAGCAGACGTATCAAATATTTTATGACGGAACTTTAAAGGCGATACAGGGCTGGTTAAATGACTCCCCTGTGGGTGTATTGTCTTAGATAATAGAAGTAGGCAAATAAACTTCAATAGGAAATAATTGTATTAAGCAGAATCCACTTAGAGAATTTCCCCTTTCTTTCCCGCTGAGTCCACACAACACTCAATCGTTTTGTTCTCCATGGTAATCACCTTTACGAGTGCAGCACTTGGCCATTTTCCTCTATGAAAAAAGAAAATTATGTCAGCTGTTTTAAGCTCTGCTGCGTAGAGTTTTTCTCGTGCCAACAGGTTAGCAAAAAATTCACGTAGTGCTGAGGTAGAAAGCTTTAGCTCTTTGGTTTCTGATTTCAAATGGCGGCCATAGCCGCGATTGATAAGATTGACAGGCATATCCAAATACCCCTCCTCCCTACAAGCTATTCCCAAATGCGGATGAACATAGCAAAGACCGCTTATTCCATGATGAGCGGTAGAGTGAACAACGCTTCTAAGTCTTTTGATGCTAGTCATAGCCTTGCTACCTGCGGTCAGGTTCAACCTAATCTGACACTGGCTAAAAGAATAAGTCCAGGTTTCTAGAGCTTAATGTAAGGTTTTAATCGGTTGCCGTTACCGAATACTTTCCAGTGCCGCAAGCACTAACGCCTTGTCATCACCGCTTATTTTAAATTGTTCTATTTCATCCTGAACCACCGCATTCGCGTTGTCTAAAACGCTCTCTCCAGCGTTTGTCAAAGTTGCCAGGCTACGTCTTGCATCGCGTTCGCTTTTAACAGTTTCCACAAGGCCTATTTTTTCCAGTGGTTTCAATGCCCGCGTGATGGCAGAAGGCGTCAGGCCAACGGCGGCTGCAAGATCGACGCGTGTTGCCGAACCTTTGAGCTTTACCTGAAGCTGATTGAGCAAGTGATATTCGGTAAAACTGACACCACATACAGCAGATAAGGCGCGATCAAGTCGTCGCTCCACTCTCGATGCGGTATTGAGTAGGGAAAGTATAAAGTCTGTATTAGTGTGCATGATGCTGTATTAATGCATGAATAATCACGTATATAGCAGCCATTGTGCCGGAAACTTAAGCTAATTACCAGAAAATGTTGTTAGATTGGGGTAATTCACTATTAATATATAAATGCTATATATTAAATGCCTATATATGCTAGTTTAATGCATAGTGATATATACGAGGTTGGGCAATGAAAATCAGCGCAAAGGTCAAAGAGCAAACACGCATCCGGCTTCTTGAAGCAGCTGTCGACGTAATTACCGAAAAAGGATTTCAGAAAGCCTCGATGCGGGAAATTGCAAAACGCGCCGAGGTAGCTGACGCCACTATCTACAACTATTTCTCCACTAAAGAGAAGCTGTTGTATGGCTATTGTGAGTATGTGCAACAGCAGGTCATGGCAGAACTAAAGGCCAATGAAGAATTCCACCAGTACACCTTGCAAGAGCAATTGCACGAACTCGTCGAAACTGAATTGCGAGTCTGGTTGCCGGCGAGAGAGTTTTTGCAGGAAGTTTTCTCCCAAACGTTTGCGGCGCCAGCTGTCGGGCATGAGTTACTAAGCGACACTAAAGCCATGCTCAAAGTTATGGTGATGGATTTGATTGATGCGTCGATTGAGGCAGGGGAGATGCCAGAGCAACCGTATCAAGATTTACTACCCACCCTTTTTTGGGATTATCTATCCGCCATCCTTGCTTATTGGCTCAAAGATACCTCTGACAATTTCTCCAATACCACTAAGTTGGTGGATCAAAGTACCGAGATCGCAGCGCAGCTATTAATAGGCGGCGTGATAGGTAAAACGCTGGATATGTTTTCCTTTTTGTTCCGTACCCATGTTTTGCAACATATGAATATGCTGGATGCCTTCATTCAGCAGCCTGAGCTTGTGGCCGCCAAGCGGCGTTTTATGGAGGGTGAGTCGTGAGCAAACTGCCCAGTACACAAATGGCACGCGCAGGCCTGGTTGGTAGCACGGCGCTTAAGGTGGGTGTTGGCAAGTTAAAAGGAAAAGCAAAGCGGCCTTTTTTAAGCGAAATTGAAAAACAAAGCGATAAAGAGCAGCAGCAAGACGCAGAGGCTGAGCTGTTATTTAAGGCGATAACTCAACTACGCGGCACTGCTGTCAAACTTGCGCAAATGCTGGGTATGGAAACCGATTTACTACCTAAACGCGTTACAGATGAGCTCGCTAAATCCTATTATCAAATACCACCGCTAAATCGCGTATTGGTAAGAAAAGCAATTTTGGATGAATTAGGTGATACACCAGAAAATTTGTTTGCGCGTTTCGATTCTGTCGCGATGGCTGCGGCAAGTTTAGGGCAAGTGCACATCGCTGAGCTTAATGACGGGCAAGCGGCGGCGGTAAAAATTCAATACCCGGGCATACATGTTTCTATCGAAAGTGATATGAAGTTATTGAGAAAACTCTCTGGTGGAGGAATAAAGTTTTTACCTAAACACCGTCAGCCAAGCCCGCAAGTTCTTGAGAAAACCTTGATCGAAATAGCTGAGCGGCTCAAGGAAGAGACCAACTATGTTTTAGAAGCTGAAAGCACGGCGTGGTTTCGAGAGAACCTGAAAATCGATGGCGTTTCGGTGCCTGAAGTTTACAAGGAGTATTGTGCAGAGCGCGTCATCACAACACAATTATTAGATGGTGTGCATTTGGATAAATGGCTGGCCACTGATCCTCCGCAAGATTGCAAAGATCGTGCAGCGCAAAAGATATATGATGTTTTTGTGACATCAACAATGGAGCTTGGCCGCGTACACGCCGACCCTAATCCTGGGAACTATCTGTTTAAGCCAAACGGTGATATTTCATTGATTGACTTTGGCTGCGTTAAGTCGCTGGGTGAGGTGTTTGTAAAGAACTTGCCCAAGCTATTGCACGCCTTTTATCTTGCCGATATTAATAAAATTATAGAGGCTTATGCGGCTATTGGTGTAACACTCACATTTAAAAACCGAGAGGAGCTGCAAGCTGTAATGCAGCCAGTAGCAGAATGGTTTTCTCTGCCAGTGAAAGAGGCCTATTTTGATTTTAAAGAACACGCAGGGTACAACCACTCAGGTTTTGAGCTATTGAAAAATATGTCCGAAAAGTCAGGGCTTGATTCAATGAATGAAGACTTTATCTTTTTTGATAGAACGCTTTATGGCTTGTTTAGAATATTTGAACGGCTGGATGCAAAAGTGTTTATGCGTGCACATTGGGAGAAACGATGGGCGTAAAGCGTTAAAACTGCCCCAGGTGAGTGGGGTTGAACATCCTTTTAGTTACTTCTCTACCCACCCATTTGCCCCTCGCCTTTGCAGTGTTTGCGGAGAAACAAACAACA
>CAYSZH010000012.1:0-51358 GCA_964435305.1 uncultured Granulosicoccaceae bacterium | reverse complement strand
CTCTTTTGGCGTTACAGCGTTAACACGCACCACTATGATGCGCGGCATGCGAGAAATCCAGGAAGATGAGGGGTTTCCAACCTTGCCACCCATACAGCTTGGTATCTTCTATCGACATTCGCAGATGTCTGATGCAGGATCAAGCCTAATCAAGCATTTAATCGGCCATTTATCAGAGCTTAACGGCGTTGAAACAGGTATTTAAGAATATTATCAGCGAATAAGTATCACTAATTTCCTTAATTTGTTGTGCGAACATAATATTGGATAATTAAGGAAACCATTTGACTATTGGAGAGAACGACTATGACCAACGAAAAGAAAGTAATCCAAAGCCCAAACCGTAGAGACATTTTAAAATACGGTGCAGCACTTGGTATCAGCGCACCATTCATTACTCGAGTCAATGCCGCACCCACAGAAATCAACATGCTGGCTTGGTACGGACACGGCGAGCCGGACATGGTAGCTGAATTTGAAGCCGCTAATAATGTCAAATTCAAACCCAAATACTATGCCGGTGGCGACAACATGCTCGCACTGATAGCCCAATCACCACCAGGGACTTACGACTTAATCCTATCGGATGCCGAGTTTGTACAACAGCTCAATGCGGCAGGCTACATCGAAGAAATGAATGCGGCTGATTATCCTTTTGATGACATGTTGCACGAAGATTTCACCCAGTTTCCAGGCCATTGGAAAGACGGGAAACTTTTCTCCATGATGCTGCGTGGTGGGCATTTAGGTGTCTCTTACAACACGACAGCTGTCAGCGCAGAAGAAGCGGCCAGCTATTCATGCTTCTGGAAGCCAGAACTTAAAGGCAAAGTCGGCCATTTTGATTGGCATCTGCCTAGCCTTGGCATGATGAGCCTGTATAACGGTAATGGCGCAGGCTTGTGGGATTTGGATGATGCCAAGTGGGACAAAGTACAAGAGACCACGACTAGCTTACGACCACAGGTTGGTGGATACTTTGATTATGGCGGTACATTCAACTCACTCAAGAACGGCGAAATGCTGGCCATGTGCGGAATTGGTGACTGGATAACAGGCGTGTTGGAAAAAGACGGCGCGCCGGTTGCGTCTGTCATACCTAAAGAAGGCGGTATTCAATTTACCGAGAGCTATTCCATTGGTAAAGGCTCAGAAAAAGCCGATATCGTGAAGCAGTTTATCCAATACATGATGTCTCCAGAAGGACAGGTGAAATCAGCACAAATGGCAGCCTACCCCGGGTTTTGCATTACCAAAGCAGGCCGTGCAAAGTTACAGGAAGTTGATCCAAAAGAGGCTATGCGTTCTGGACAAATAGATGGTAATCCTAATGACCCTATTGCGTTAATTAACGAAGGCAGGATTCACTATCGCGATATACCGGTTCAACAATCATTGGAAGATTGGAACGACTATTGGTCGGAATACAAAAACGCGTAAATTTAGAGCTGATGCTGCTGGCAGGCCTCTATTTATAAAGGCCTGCCATCTATATCCCCTATTTGAATCGCCTTATTCGACAACGAGTGAATGACAGCCCGACCCGCACCAGCACGTAATCCTGCAAGCAGCACCGGCAATAAGCGCATCGACGGATATGCCTTAGCTTGGCGCCTGCCAATCATTGTATGGCAAACCCTGTTCTTTCTTGGACCATTGCTCTTTATGGTCGCTATGTCTTTCTTCCTGGTAAAAAACTACCGAATGGAAGAAGCATTTGAATTAAAGAACTGGAGCAAGATGTTCTCAAGGGATTATTTTTGGGACAGTTATTTCTTGACGTTTGCGCTTGCAACGGTGTCGACAATCGTGGCATCTGTCTTGGCCTTCCCGGCATCGTTCGCATTGGCCTTTAAAGTGCCACCATCAGTAAGACGATGGGCGCTATTTCTGCTGATTATTCCTTTTTTTACAAGCTACCTTGTACGTATTTTTGCGTGGTTCGTGATTCTGGCTGAGAGCGGCGCTCTCAACGCCTTTTTCGACAACTTTGGGCTTGGACCTTTCACCATGCTCAATACCAAATTTGGAACACTTGTTGGCTATATGACACTGACGTTACCACTGGTTGTGGTACTGCAGACTTTCGCGCTATCCAACATTGATAGAAACCTTGTGCAGGCGGCACATAATTTGGGATGCTCACCGTTTAGAAGCATTTATACCGTAATCATGCCTCTGGCAAAAACCGGGTTAATTGTAGCCGCCCTTTTCTGCTTTATTTTATCGTTTGGTGATTTTGTCAGCCCGTACTATTTAGGTGGCTCAAAACCACCAACACTCCCCATTCTGATTATAGATACGACAAAGTCCGGACAGCAGTGGCCACGGGCTGCAGTGGTTGCCGTAGTGATGATGCTCACCTTAATCACGATTGCGTTCGCGGCCCTTGCATTAGCGTACCGTACACGGGCGAGTCGATGAGCCACTCGAATAAGAAACAACTGTTACTTGACTGGTCCTTGCGGTTTTACGTTGTATTGTTGTTTGTGTTTGTGTTCGCACCTATTGTGTTCAGTGTGATCTTCTCGTTTAACTCGGCGCGGTTTCCAACTATTCCACTCGAATCGTTTACGCTTAAATGGTATGAAACCATCTTTGCTGACCCTGATGTATGGGAGGCCTTTCGTAACAGTATAATTGTCTCTGTATCGGCTTCGCTTATCGCCACTGTACTTGGCTTTTGCACCGCCTATACAGACTACCGGTATCGATTTCGCTTTAAGTCAGCGTACCTTGCGCTGGTATTATTACCGCCCACGATTCCTCTTATTATCATGGCGTTGGCAATGCTTGCCTGGTTTTCAAAAATCGGTGCATCTGGCCAACTCTGGTCAGTGATTATTGCGCATTCTGTTTTAACCTCCCCATTCGCAATGGCTATCATTCGTCTCAGGCTCAATCAGATTGACAAAGATCTGGAATCAGCGGCATGGAATCTTGGTGCGAGTGAATGGCGAGCAATGCGTGAGGTTATTTTGCCTTTTTGCAAGCCAGCCATACTATCAGCGCTGTTTCTTACCGCGGCAGTCTCATTCGATGAATTCGCTATTGCCTGGTTTGTATCGGGGTTGAATAAAACCGTACCGGTACTTATCCTGGAGATTGTGCAAGGCAATATCGATCCACAAGTGAACGCTATTGGAACACTTGTCTTTTTTATATCGATGACATTGGTTATTGTCGCTCAAATGTTCTTCTTTCTACGTCAAAACAGGGCCAACAATTGAATACCCCACTGGTTGTCTTTGAAAACGTTGCAAAGCACTTTGGTGGCTTTGTCGCCGTAAAAGAATTGAATCTCTCTATAAACGCAGGTGAGTTTATCGCCATTATGGGGCCATCGGGCTGTGGCAAAACCACAAGCTTACGCATGCTGGCGGGTCTTGATCAACCAAGCAGTGGTTCTATCTATATCGATGGTCAGCTAATGAACGATGTTAGACCCCATCAACGAGACACGCCACTTGTTTGGCAATCACTCGCATTGTTTCCATTTTTAAACGCGCGAGAAAATGTTGAATTTGGATTAAAAATGCGGAACCAGGATCCCGTTACGCGCCGTAAAAAAGCCACCGAGTGGTTGGAGCGACTCGACGTAGGAGAGTTTGCTGAACGAAATGTAGAGACCTTATCAGGTGGTCAGCGCCAAAGAGTCGCCCTCGCTCGCTCCTTGGTCACAGAGCCACAATTATTACTGCTGGATGAACCCTTGTCCGCACTGGATGCACACCTCGTCATTCGCATGCAAGCGGTGTTATCACAGCTTCAACGAGAACTTGGGATTACGTTTATCTATGTTACCCACTCTCAATCGGAAGCATTTGCTATGGCAGATCGTGTGATCGTCATGTCCAACGGCGAGATTGCACAAGCTGGCGAACCTCGTGATATTTACCGTGAACCAGCAAATCGTTTTGTGGCCGAGTTTGTTGGCCGCAATAATATTATTAACGGTGAGGTATCTGCCGTCGGTGACAGCCAGCTTGAGGTAGACGCACCCATGGGAAAATTTGCTGTGCCCTTTAGCGCTACCGAGGCGCACACTGTGGGGGACAAGGCGACGTTTGTTATTGCGGCTGACCTCGTGCAAGCCACACGCTCCAAACCTAACACTGAAAACTGGGTTGAATGCTCCTTGATATCTGAAGAATTTGTCGGCTCGATGGTAACGCTGTTTCTGGAAACTGAAGACGGAACCGAATTTAAAGTACAGCTACAGGAACGAGAATTAGTGACTCTTGATCATACCACTGCCGGAGTATTCTACCTAAGCTGGGAATCTAACAGTGCGCATCTACTGGGTTAGGCTGCATGTTTGAAGGCTAATTTGACGGCATGTCTAATCGGTATGTTTAAACGGCGTGGTACACGGCAAAATTAAGAGCAAATCAGACGGGGCGCAACCCCTGTGGAGCAATCAGTGATTCAAAATCCAATAAAATGGCCCAACAATGCACGTTGTGCCTGCGCGATTAGTTTCGATATGGATGCAGATAGTTTGATCCATATAGCACGCCCCACTGACTCTTATAATCGACTGTACCCGATATCTATGGGAAGATACGGCCCAACGGTCGCAGTACCTCGTATCCTCGATACCTACCGTCGACTTGGGCTTAAGCAATCCTTCTTTATTCCGGGTTGGTGTATCGAAAACTATCCGCAAACCGTGGAAGCTATCCTTAAAGATGGTCACGAAGTTGGTCATCATGGATGGATACATGAAGACCCTATAGCCACGCTTGGCAATCAGCGCGAGTCGTTTGAGAAAGCGTTAGCGATGCACAAGAAAATTTGTGGGATTGTTCCAAAAGGCTACAGAGCGCCAGTGTACAACCTGACTCAGGAAGTCATTGACCTGCTGATTGAATATGACTTCGACTACGACAGTTCTATGATGGCGGACGATATTCCCTATGTCATTAAAACAAGCGCCGGTGAGCTAATTGAAATTCCAGTGCATTGGGGTACGGACGATTGGCCACCGTTTGCTCACTATGACGAGATTGGTTATATGATGCCGGTGCGCAGCCCATCAGCCGGTTTGGCAGGGTTTTGGGAAGAGTTTGATGCGCAATACGAAGCTGGAGGGTTCTTTATGTTAATCGTTCACCCGTTTTTAACAGGCCGCTTAGCCAGGTGGCGTCTGGTGGAACAGTGGTTGGAGAAAACCTTAGACACACACGACGTTTGGTTTGCACCGCTAGCCGAGATTTGTGCTCATGTAAAAGCCGCCCAAGAGAGCAGTGAGCAAACCGTACGTGTCGAACAGCTACCTTACTATGATGGCCCACAGGTTTAAAAAATAGTAAATAGGGTTAATCGAACTATCAGAAGAATCTTTAATTATGTCTCTAACAGATAAAACAGCCAGTGAAATTGTCACGCTATTGCGTACAGAACAAGTAACGCCATTGGATTTACTTGACGCACTGGAGCAGCGAATAGCAAAAGTAGACGATGCAGTTAACGCCTTGCCTACACTGTGCTTCGAACGTGCTCGAGAGCACGCCAGCATGTTGATGAAAAAGCCAGTCAGGGACAGAGGAATTTTGTGTGGACTGCCGGTTGCAATCAAAGATCTGGAGCCGGTGTCTGGCGTTCGAAGCACATGGGGCTCACAAATCTATCAAGATTTTATCCCAACAGCTTCAGATTGTATGGTGGAACAAATTGAGGCAAACGGCGGGATCATCTACGCAAAAACCAATACTCCTGAATTTGGTGCTGGAGCGAATACATTTAACGAGGTGTTCGGCGCCACGCTGAACCCATGGAATACAAAAAAAAGTTGCGCCGGTTCTTCTGGTGGGTCAGCAGTCGCATTGGCAACAGGAACCGCATGGCTTGCCACCGGGTCCGATCTTGGTGGTTCATTAAGAAACCCGGCAAGTTTTTGTTCAATAGTAGGATTCAGACCAAGTCCAGGGCGCGTTGCGCATGGCGCATCAGCATCCGGTGCATACCCAGAAGACCTTGGCGGCCTGCCTAATTCCCCATTCCCGGTTTCAGGACCGATGGCGAGAAATGTACCAGATCTTGCGCTGTTTCTCGATGCAATGTCTGGACATCACCCTGCCGACCCACTATCCATCCCAAAAGAATGCGGTGCTTATGTAGAGGCGATTGCCTCTGACTGGAAGCCAAAACGCATAGCCTACAGCCCCGATTTTGGTATCACACCTGTGGATTCAGAAGTTGCAAAAATCACGGAGGCCGCGGCGCGGCGATTCGAGGAATTGGGTGCAAGCGTTGAACGCGCCCACCCTGATTTTACGGATGTTCAGGAAATTTTTCAGGTTAACCGTGCAATGCTTTTCTATGCAAGTTCCAAAGGCTTGCTTGAAAACAAGCGAGAATTATTAAAACCAGAAGTCATCTGGAATATTGAAAAAGCACGCGATATTTCCATGGACGACATTGAGCAGGTTGAACAAAAACGAATTCGTTACCTCAAACGTGCCGTTGAATTTTTCGACAGCTATGACCTTCTGCTATCACCTGCCACCATTGTTCCGCCGTATCCTGTTGAAGAACGTTTTGTCGAATCGTGCAATGGTGTTCAATTTGACAACTATGTTGAATGGCTAACAATTGCTTATGCAATCACCAATACCGGCTTCCCCGCGATCAGTGTTCCAGCAGGATTTACTGTCGATGAGCTTCCAGTGGGTTTGCAAATGTGTGCCGGCCCACGAGCTGAATCTCGGGTACTCACCGCTGCTGCGCGTTATGAAGAGCTTTCCGGCTTGGCTGAACGGGTACCCATTAATCCAAGATCAAACTAGCAACGGCTCTTGGACTAATTTCCATAAGCCATTGCCGGTAGCCATGTCACAAGCTGTGGGAAATAAAATACGATAGCCAGCCCAATAAGCTGCAACACAACAAAAGGCGCCACCCCTTTATAAATATGCCCCAGCGTCACACCTGGCGGGCAAACCCCTTTTAGATAAAAGAGCGCAAAACCGACAGGTGGCGTTAAAAACGATGTTTGCAGTGTTACAGCAACAAGAATTGCAAACCACACTACCGAGGGTTCACCGACAACACCATAGCCATCTATGGGTAAATCGAGAGACAAAATAACAGGCAACATCAGCGGCATGATAATCAAGGTTATCTCGATCCAGTCCAGCAAGAAGCCAAGCAAAAAGATAATAAATAAAATAAACAAGACGATCATATATGGGTTCTCGAAAACCCCTAACACCATGTTCTCGATTATCTCGTCACCACCATAGCGCCTCAAGATGTAGGCGAAAAAGTTGGCAGCTATGAATATTCCAACAATATACCCAGCCGTATTAAGGGTTTGACGCGAGACGTCGCGAAGCACTTTAAAATTAAATCTACGGTTTAAAATGGCGAGTAGTGTTGCCCCCAGGGCGCCAAGACCTGATGCTTCGGTAGGTGTCGCTAAACCATAAAATATTGACCCTAATACAAGTAAGATGAGAAATAGCGGTGGTACCACTGAAAATGCAACACTAACCAACACTTTTGCTGTAACAGGCTCACGGTCACTGGGTAATGGCATCGCATTTTTATTAAATATGCCATATAAAATTATAAATACGATATACAGAGCGCCTAACAACAAACCAGGAAATAAGGCGCCCATAAAAAGATCACCCAGCGATATAGCCAGTTGGTCACTCATAATTACCAGCATTATCGAGGGTGGTATAAGAATGCCCAGTGTTCCTGAAGCCGCAATGGTACCGGTTGCAATCGATTTTCCGTAATTCTGCTGTAGCATTGCCGGTAATCCCATCACTCCCAGCAATACCACTGACGCGCCGATCACGCCTGTTGAGGCCGCAAGGATGATACCGATCAACATGACGGTGAGTGCAAGACCACCACGAAGCGCACCAAACAATACCTGCATGGCACGCATCATTCGTTGCGCAACACCCGACTGATCTAACATTAGGCCCATGAATATGAACATAGGCAGCGCCACCAGCACAGGGTTTTTGATAATACCGCCGAAGAAACGCCCAGCATTGACAAACATTTTCTTATAGTTTATCCCCGTGCGCTTAAATTCGATGAATTCGGAGATTACTTTTCTATTTTCATCGAGTACATACTCTCCAACAAGGACGAAGATCAAGCTCACTCCAATCAGCGAGTAGGCCACGGGGATACCGAGAAACAAAAACACAATAAAGACTAAGAACATCGACATAACCATCCACTGGTTTAAGTCCATGAACTGGCCAAGAAAACTAAGCAGCTCCATAATCAAACCACCTTTCGCTCATTACGGCCAAACACCCACAGCACGATAAGTATTATTACCAATACCGTAAGCGCTATGATCGTGGTGTACTCCATAACGGGTTCTTTTGCAATTTTCCGTGCGGCAAGATCTGGCTGACTGACACGGGTGTACATATAAAAAAGCCAGTACATCAGCCTATCAAGTACAAACAATGCGAATGGCAATACACCCAGCAAACACTTCAACATGGTAGGCGTTGTAAATTTTTTAAGATTTCGGCGTACCATCGATAAACTCGCCAATGCGGCGAGCACGAATAAAATAGGTAATGATATTTTTAGAATATATAGCCTGTGTAAACCATTGGGACTGTCTGAACCTTCCTTAGAAATCCAGGAAGACAAAGCGTACTGTGTCATGATATCGATCATGATCCCGATGAATGGCAGTAACAGCCAGCCGATTCCAAAAATCTCAAGCTTTGCTTTTTTCGTGTCCGAATAGTTTTGATGAAAAATATCTACCCTGACATGGCTATCGGTTGTGATTGCATAGGCAAACCCGGTTAGCATGGCAAAACCATACAACCACCATTGGGCATCATCCAACCAAGCTTGATTATTTCCCAGTTTACGCAACACCACTTGAGATACGATAGCGATCATAAGTATCGGAAATATCCATGCCACGATATTTGCAACACCCACAACAAATCGGTCAATACTATAGTGTTCGTCTCGCAGGCGTTCTCCTGGGTCCGAAGTCGAGACAACACTCTCTTCAATACTTTGTGATTTATCTGGCATGGAATTGATCGCGCTCTAGTCAGCTTGCACAAATATAGATTTTGCTAGTCAAACGAAAAAGCGGCCATTTCAGGCCGCTTTTTCTAACTTGATAAAAACAGCTCGATTTACTTTCTAGGAAGGTAGATATTGCTTGACCAGACTTGATAGCCTTCGCGATAATCTGCCAAGTCTTCCCATACTTTTTTAAAGAATTCATCACCTTCAGCAAGCTCTTGAGCAACTTCATCCCAGGTCGTACCAAATAACTCTAGCATTTCGGGCGACCATTTTTTAATTGTCACACCGTTGTTTTCAGTGTTGTCTACCATTGCTGCGTAGTTAGTTGCCTCACCTTCAGCCAAGCTTGTAGTGATGTTGGCAAGACAGGCAACTTCTATCTGATTTTTTGCTACTTCAGATAACTCATCATAAACGTCTTTATTAATTAGCAACTCAAACAGAGTGGAAGGTTGGTGCCAGCCGGGAAAATAGTTGAACTTGGTGATTTTATGAAAACCAAGTCGAGCATCTATTCGGGGCATCGAAAATTCTGTGGCATCGATCGCACCACGCTCCAACGCCGGGAAAATATCGCCACCAGCTAAAAGAGAAGTCGACACACCAAGTTTCTGCATAACCTCAGCACCGAGTCCAAAAAAGCGCATATTAAGCCCTTTTAAGTCGTCAACACCGCTTATCTCGTTCTTGAACCAGCCGGATGTCTCTGGCGCGATGATACCGCATGGTTGTGCGACGACATCGTATCCTGCCTGATCATACATTTCCTGCCATAAGGTGGCACCATCGTCATACAAGACCCAACCAAGATACTCCCCTGCTTCCGGACCGAAAGGCACCGCTGCAAAAAGAGATGCTGCAGGTATTTTTCCCTGCCAATATCCAGATGTCGCGAAAGCAGCATCCACAGAACCGTTGGACACGGCATCCAGCGCTTCAAGTGTCGGAACCAGCTTGTTAGGGTCGAAAAGTTCGAACTGCACGTCACTGGATATACCGTTAATTTTATCGACGAAATCGACACCTGCCGTGCCTAATATTGGTAAGTTCTTTCCAAACGCCGATGTTAACTCAAGAGTATCTTGTGCTTGTGCAGATGTTGTGCATAGTGAAGCGCTGACCATCGCGCCTATAAGCACTGATCGTACCGAAGTGAAATTCATTTACTATCTCCCAAGAATGTGTATTCAACTAGCAACCAAACGGCTATACTTGTGCCTGAACCAAACTTGCTCAGCCATTTCCAATCTAACACCATACTCTTATTAATCCGCAAGACTCATATTTAACCGCTAGCTATTTTACCTGCATGTTATAGTCATCGTTAATTTCACGGCATGCTTAGCCCTCAATTATTCGGATGAGCAAATCCATGAAGTGTTTGATGGTAGCGTATTTTTAATTGTTATAACACTGTATTCCGCATTTAGGCAATCTTAAGCATATATTTATGCGTCTCAATGTGCTAAACAGCCCGGTAAGAACCCTTTTTACAGCAGCAATACCCGATACTTCCTGTAGCTTGCACGTACCTTGAAATGCTGGCCACCAAAATAACTGAAAAGGCAGTCACGTCTCAATCAACTATCCATAGATCTTTTCTTAAAAAAATAGAACTCTCCATTCAGAAAAGAATCCAAACAAATTGATAACAAAGTCTGACACAGGCTGCTAAAACGACCTTAAGCCATGCTACATGTCGGGCTAATAATACCTAAGAGAGTTGTCGTATGAGTAAGAAACCTAGAAGCTTTTTATTCTTCCTTATATACACATTATCCGTCCCAGCATCGTGCTCAAAATAAACTGTCAACCTTGATGGTTTGGTTGATCCCCGCCCCGCTCCTGACTGTGATGTTTCTTTGTGGATTAATAACATCCCTGGCAATGTTGCTGACGAAAGAATAACACTACGTGTCGATGTGGACCGTCATCTTGGTAATGTTTGGCTACCTGAAACGAAGAAACTTTATCAAACAAGCGGCACTCCAGAAGTTGTCATGATTGACCGACAAGGTATGATTCGTTTCCAGAAGTTCGGATGGTTTGATCCCGTAGCAGCCGAAAAATATCTAGATACATTGCTGGACGGCACCGCTTCAGCCAAGCGACGCAAGCCGGTGGAAGTTTGCTTAGCCAGTGAATTGTGTGGTGAACTTTAAGCTCGGATCTCATGAATTAAGTATGAATTCAATAATCGCAGACATCTTAATTTAACGTGGATTAATAAAACGCTCGAAGCAATAGATTGATCGGTATAGTATCAACGGTATTTCACTGGAATTACGATACTTGATGCTCAAAAAAGCGTTATTGCTATCAACATATGATGCCGAAAGCCATCAGCACTGGCATCAATTTTTGACGAACAGCATTAAGGAATACGACTGGACGGTTATTTCTCTTCCTGCAAGGCACTTTTTCTGGCGTATTCGAAGCAATGGGCTATCCCTTGCCCTTCATCATCGTAAGCGTTTGAGCGCCGGTTACGATGTGCTAGTTGCAACCTCCATGGTTGATCTTGCTACACTTCGCGGACTGGTTCCGGAACTGGCGACAGTACCCGCGTTGGTTTACTTTCATGAGAATCAATTCGAGTATCCTTTAAGATATGCGGCTCTTGAACAACGACTTCTTAATGCACAGCTAAGCAGCATCGTTACAGCATTGAGTGCCAATCGCGTACTGTTTAACTCAGAATATAACCGGCATACGTTTCTGTCAGGAACCCGTAAGTTTATAAAACGGATGCCAGATGGCATGTCGCCAGATATTCTTAGCCATATTAAACGAAAATCAGCGGTACTCCCAGTTCCCATTGCCACTAAAACAGATGTCCATAGCAACATCAGTTTTTGCACAACCAAAAGCGGAAAAGGTAAGGATATTAATTGTGTGGATCTCATCTGGGCGCATCGATGGGAGTATGACAAACAACCTGAGATTTTTTTTGACGCATTAGAAAAACTATACAACATGCCGGATTTCAAGGTCTTAAGGCTGGATGTTCGTTTACATATTATGGGTCAATCTTTCCGAAAAATGCCGGATTGTTTCAAGCAAGCTAAGAATCGAAGTAGGCACAATATAGAAACCTGGGGCTATCAAAAGCGTGACGAATACTATCGTATATTGACCGACTCAGATTTTGTAATATCCACCGCCCTACATGATTTTCAGGGATTGGGGATGCTTGAAGCTATTCATCGAGGTTGTATTCCAGTAGCACCCAATAGAGTCGCCTATCCAGAATACATTCCTGCCGCGATGCTATACGAAACTGGATTACCAGATCAGGAATCCACGGCATTGGCTAACAAACTATGCCAGATGTTAACAAGCCACCAGCGTGAACACACCGGCGTTTTGCAAGCTGTGCCTGATGTGTCAGCCTATCTGCACGATCAACTGATTTCTCGCTACGAGGACGAAATCCAGTCGCTATTGATATAACATTCGACACCGCGAAGACTATTTTTTACTTAAAATCAATTGTGCATTGTCCTGGTCTATCTGGAAACGAAATTGACCCAGGATATTCATACCCAAAAGACCATCGATGCCCCGATTTTTTTCAAAGTCTATAACGGCTATTTGCGTATTTCCCAATCGATGAGGGCCCAGGCTTAGCTCGGGAACAGAGTACACAGTGGCCTGTACCAGACCATTCGCAGTCCGAAAAACACGTCTATCTTGTTCTACTGCATCGCCAATGCTGTTGAGAGTTTTGAAAGCCTCTCTGGACAGTGCTGTCATCGATGCACCTGTATCAATTAACAACTTCACGCTGTTTCGTCGGCTGTTTTCCAGATTAACCGCATATTGATTCCCCAACTTTTGCAACGCTATTGAGTCTGCACCAACCCAGGATAAGCTATATTCCGTACTGGGGGATTCATTTTCTCTCCCGATACTGCTAAGTGCTTTTATTGCTAACTCCCCAACCAGACTATCATCGCGAAGTTGATCGAGCTGTTCAGTTGCAAAGACAGTATCACCGCTTCGAAGGTGCGCAAGTGCTTGTCGATACTGATAGGTCGATGTCATTAGTCCTGATGTATTAATTTGCGCGTAAAGATTAATCAATGACCACCAGTTTTTCTGCTCGGTATACGTATTATCTGTGTTCATCACGAATTGTTTAAAACGAGTTCCGACCTTTTCTTGATCAGCACTGGAATAGGAGTAAGTGTGTGCGAGCAAGAAAACATTAACAGCCTCATGGTAACTGCCGTTTGCCCGATTGAAATCCGCCAGGATTAACAAGACTTCAATGTCGTCGTAATAGATCGTTAAGTAGTTCTCCACCAATTCAGAGAAATCAATATTGTTGCGAGTTTCTGTTAAAAACTTGAGTTCCTTTAGCAGACGTACCTTCAATTGGGCCGCGACCTGTTCACTTTGCTGTTTCTGATCTTGAAACAATGTCATTGCATTAAAGTAGCGCCGGTTCTTAAGCAGATTATCGAATGTTTCAATTACCGATATGCTGGTGCGGTGGTTTACGTCCAATCCTTGCCCAACAGGTTTAGGGTCGTTGTTACGTACTGCTTTTTGTTTATCGGGTTTCGCGTGGCTTGATTGGGCGAGTACGGAGCTCGATGCCAGGTTGGATTCCATGTTTTTTTTGACTCTAGCATCAGGATTAGCTTGGTTTTTATCAATAGTGTTATTAACCACTAGCCCAAGTGTCAGATGATTCGTATCCAGCCATGTTTTTCCAAACCATCCTCCACCCACTCCCATAAGAAAAGCTATCGCTATGAAGTAACGGTTGCTCATGATGAAAAGAATACTCCTGAACTGGGTGCAAACTGGCTAAGACATCACAAATTTGACCGTGTCTTTCTACAAAAATTCAGTCGCAGTTTCAGTGTCGACTTTGTCACAACCGGGGGTCGGAGCATTTGTCTTAGAAGATTGTTTTCTAACAAATTGTAATTCCAACGCACTCGGTGTAACACACCCAATAGCATCAATAAGCGTCCTTGAACGATGTCTGATCGATGAGAACGTTATTCAGTCAACGTCAGTTATTCGTACTGGCGCAATAATTGATTCGTCTTTTTTTGATGGTATTATCTCGAATATACGAGCAGATTGTCTTTGTACGCAATTCGAACTGCAAAAGTGGCAAATAACGTTGTTCTCAAAGGCAGACAGATTCGGTACGATACAAGTATCTTATCAGTTCGGGCATATAACAAATACGATCCGGGTTCGAATTCGCGCACCTTGTCATATCTGTGTATCGCTACAGCCTCAATATCAATATAATACTGTAGACCTTAGTTAATAGAGTGTAGAGAATACTAGATATGTTGATGCGTCATTATTTCACCGCGTTTGCGATCGGTGCACCATTGCTCATCCTGGTTTTGTCGCTTGTGTGGCGCCCGGTTCTTTGGGCTTTTGTGCTTGTGCTTCCCATTGTTGTGCTGGGGCTGATGGATATGTTTCAGCAACGGCAGACGGTGCGCAGACTGTATCCGTTCCTGGGCCGCTTTCGTTACATGCTCGAGTCAGTTAGACCCGAAATTCAGCAATACTTTGTCGAATCAGACACCAGCGGCACACCCATTCCACGCGAATTCCGATCACTCATCTATCAACGAGCCA
The DNA here is from genome assembly GCA_964435305.1 of uncultured Granulosicoccaceae bacterium. Taxonomy (GTDB): domain Bacteria; phylum Pseudomonadota; class Gammaproteobacteria; order Granulosicoccales; family Granulosicoccaceae; genus Granulosicoccus. The sequence continues at coordinate 36,697 of CAYSZH010000012.1, read as the reverse complement.
AAGGTGTGCGAGACACACGCCCGTTTGGGACAATTTTCGATGTCAACCGCTCTGGCTACGAGTGGATCAATCACTCGATGCTACCCAAGCATTTGGATGACACCGACCCTCGAATCAAATTTGGCGAAGACCAGTGCCGTCAACCTTATCTCGCTTCACCGCTCAATATTTCTGCAATGAGTTATGGTGCGCTGAGTAGAAACGCAATTCGAGCATTGAACAAAGGTGCAAAGATTGGTGGGTTCTCTCACAACACCGGTGAAGGCAGTTTAAGCCCTTATCATCTCGAAGCCGGTGGCGACATCGTGTGGCAAATCGGTACCGGCTATTTTGGTTGCCGAAACGAACAAGGCGAATTCAACGCTGAGCTTTTCCAAAAATCCGCAACGCTCGAATCCGTAAAAATGATTGAAGTAAAATTGTCTCAAGGTGCAAAACCGGGTCATGGAGGTGTGCTACCCGCTGCAAAGCTCACCGAAGAAATCGCCCAGATTCGAGGTGTACCTATGGGACAGGATGTGCTATCGCCTGCCTCACACAGTGCTTTTTCAACACCGATCGAATTACTGGAATTTGTCGAAAAGCTTCGAGAGCTCTCCGGAGGCAAACCGGTTGGAATCAAGTTGTGTATTGGTCGACACGATGAGTTTCTGGCTATCTGCAAAGCCATGGTGAGTACGGGCAAGCGTCCTGACTTCATCACAGTGGACGGTGGTGAAGGTGGCACGGGTGCGGCCCCGATCGAAATGACCAATTCAGTTGGAACGCCATTGCGAGATGCCTTGCTTTTCGTCGACCGATCGCTCACTGGTATCGGGCTAAGAGATAAGATCCGCGTCATTGCTTCAGGTAAAATTTTCTCTGCATTTCACCTCGTACGTGCGATTGCCCTGGGCGCTGATACGGTTAATTCTGCACGAGGCATGATGATGGCACTTGGCTGTATTCAGGCCCGCAGCTGCAACACTGATCATTGTCCCACCGGCATCGCTACGCAAAATCAGGCCCGCGGTGCCGGGCTTGTGGTTAGCGACAAGGCCACACGAGTCGCAAACTACCACCGTTCAACCATTGAAAATCTGGTGGAACTTCTCGGTGCAGCAGGACTCTCAAAGCTTTCTGAATTAGAACCAAAGCACATCATGCACCGAATAGAAGGTACGAATATCAAGTCATACGAGCAGATGTATCCCAGTATTGAATCGGGGTGTTTGCTAAACTCGGACAGCATACCCGAGAATTGGAAACATGACTGGCAATCGGCCGACCCAGCTCATTGGTAACCACTCAACGGGAGGCAACTGCTATGAAAACATCTGACCTTTTTGTCAAGGCGTTGGAAAACGAAGGCGTCAAGTTTATCTACGGAATTCCTGGCGAAGAAAATCTGGATTTTCTTGACTCGTTAAGAAATTCATCTATTGAGTTGATTCTGACACGCCATGAACAGGCCGCAGGATTTATGGCGGCAACCCACGGGCGCTTAACCGGTAAACCGGGTGTCTGTTTGTCAACACTCGGCCCCGGCGCAACAAATTTTGTGACAGCAGCAGCCTATGCCCAGTTGGGCGGCATGCCAATGATCATGCTCGGCGGTCAAAAACCAATTCGAAAAAGTAAACAGGGCCGGTTTCAAATTGTTGATGTGGTCAATCTGATGAAACCTGTAACAAAGTATTCAGAACAAGTGGTTGATGGTAACAATGTGCCGTCCATGATTCGTGAGGCTTTTCGAATAACCATGGACGAAAGACCTGGCGCAGCCTATATCGAACTGCCGGAAGACATTGCAGAGGAATCGACAGACGCTGCCGTATTTGATGTGGTTGGGCATCGGCGTCCTGATGCCGATGATCAAGCCATTACCGTTGCAGCTCAAATGATTGAAGACGCCAAACTGCCACTTTTGTTAATTGGCGCTGGTGCAAATCGCAAGCGAACCGGGGATGCACTGAAAAATCTGATTGACCGCTCTGGTTTGTACTTTTTTAACACACAGATGGGTAAAGGCGTTATCGATGAACGGCATCAGCGCTTCATTGGAACAGCTGCCTTATCTGAGAATGATTACCTGCATTGTGCAATCAATCGCGCGGATCTGATCATCAACGTTGGCCATGATGTTATCGAAAAACCGCCGTTTTTTATGGAAAAAGGTGGTAAGCAAGTGATACACGTCAACTTCAATGCCGCAGCGGTGGACGATGTGTATTTTCCGCAGCTTAATGTGGTTGGAGATATCTCTAACTCCATCAGCCGAATTACCGACAAGCTCGGCGAGCTCAAACAGGATTTTTCCTACTTTGATCGTATCCGAAGAGAGGTGGATTCACACGTCACAAAATACTTTAAAGACACGCGTTTTCCGATGCTTCCGCAAGCATTGGTTAGCATGCTTCGTGATCAACTCGATGCCGAAGACATTATTACTTTGGATAACGGGGTATACAAAATCTGGTTTGCTCGCAACTACCACTGCCACGCTCCCAATTCGCTGCTACTTGATAACGCATTAGCTACGATGGGAGCCGGACTGCCATCGGCAATGGCGGCAAAACAATTAAAACCTGAACAGAAAGTGGTCTCGGTGAACGGCGACGGTGGTTTTCTAATGAACTCACAAGAACTTGAAACCGCGGTTCGTATGGACCTTGACCTTGTCGTCATTATTTTAAATGACAGTGCATACGGTATGATCAAATGGAAACAGGAGGGCGTCGGGTTTGAGAACTTTGGACTTGATTTTAATAATCCTGACTTAGTCGAGTATGCCAATAGTTTTGGTGCCATAGGCCATCGGGCGGAAAGCTATGATCACTTCCAGCAAATACTCTCCACAGCGCTCGGTTCCAAAGGTGTACACGTAATCGATTTACCTGTCGACTACTCTTTGAATCATTCAATACTGAACGTGCTATTAAATGAAAGCGCTTGTCTTGTTTAACAAGGTGACAATATTACTAGTTGAATTTTAACCATCAGAAACTGATCAGTCATGCTCGCAGTTAAAAACCCCTACGACGGTTCCGTCGTCAAAGACATAGCGCTTAATTCTGCAATCGATGTGGAAAACGCACTTGCGGTTGCCCACGAATTGTTTACAGATCGGCAAAAGTGGCTACCCACTTATCAGCGAATGGAGATACTTGAGCGTGTAGTGACGATCATGGAGGCTCAGGTCACTGAATTGACTGAGCTTGCCGTTAAAGAAGGCGGAAAACCCTATGTCGATTCAAAGGTGGAAGTGCATAGAGCCATTAATGGAGTCAAATTGGCACTTGAACACATTCCACAGAACAAAGGCGAACAGATTCCCATGGGGCATACGCCATCGTCTGCCAATCGACTAGCATTCACACAAAGAGAGCCAATTGGTGTCGTGACCTCCATCAGCGCATTCAATCACCCGTTAAACCTGATCGTGCACCAGACAATTCCAGCAATTGCTGTAGGCGCACCCGTGATTGTAAAACCCGCTATGACCACACCTTTATCATGCATTCGTTTTGCTGAAATATTACAAGAAGCCGGATTACCCGCTAGTTGGTGTCAAGTTCTTGTGCTTGAAAACGAGGATGCAGAAAAACTGGTCAGCGACAGTCGAGTTAATTTTTTATCTTTCATTGGCTCTGCAAAAATTGGCTGGATGCTACGATCAAAGCTGGCACCAGGTACGCGTTGTGCGCTTGAGCACGGGGGAGCGGCGCCGGTCATTATCGATCAGTCGGCTGATATCGAAGCTGTGCTCCCCAGCGTCTTGAAGGGCGGCTTCTATCATGCTGGACAAGTCTGTGTTTCTGTACAACGCATATTCGTACCGGCGAATCAAAGCCGCGAATATGCAACAAGGCTTGCCGAACTTGCCAAAAACCTCGTTGTTGGCGACCCAATGAGCGTTGACACCGAGGTTGGTCCACTGATTCTACCTCGCGAGGTGGACCGAGTAGACCAATGGGTGCAAGAAGCCAAACAAGGTGGTACCGAGATTTTGTGTGGTGGTGAGAAGCTTTCCGAAACGTGCTACGCACCGACGGTATTACTTGATCCAGACCAAGATTCCATGGTTTCCAGTAGTGAAATTTTCGGCCCAGTTGTCTGCATTTATTCGTACACTGACAAAGCGGAAGCCATTAAAAAAGCCAATGCGCTGCCCTACGCTTTTCAGGCAGCGGTCTATACCAATGATTTGACTGATGCACTTGATACCGGTAATAAACTCAATGCCACGGCAGTGATGATCAATGATCACACTGCCTTTCGCGTCGACTGGATGCCATTTGGCGGGCGTGATGAATCCGGTATTGGTATGGGGGGCATTCAGTACTCCATGCACGAAATGACACGAGAAAAGATGTTTGTCATCAAGAGCGACGTTCTATAAACGCACTCGTTCTATACGCGAACAAGGCTCAAGTGTCGTAAGCTGGCGAATACATTTGCGACACACTATGCGTAGGGAGATCAGCAGGACGTGTCAGTGCCTGCCACAAACCATCGCTCAAGCAACTTCTACAATCGCAGTGGTTATATCTGCAGACACCTTGCGGATATCATCGAGGTGCTTCCCAGTATTTTCATGGATTTACTGCCCGTCTGATTCAGACTTAACGGGTGCGATGCACTGCCAATTCGTATTCTACGCGTATTAGCGCACACGCAGAGAAATTACTGGTTGCTTAATATGAAACTTAAAGCGATCACGATGGCGAAATTGTGATGACCGTTAGTCGGTATGTGCCAGAGTTCCTATTCGATTTGCTAGAGAACTATCGAGCAAATCCGCGTTTCGAATGGATTGTGTCTTAAATATCTAGCGTACTTACAGATTAATCAAATTGTAACGTACCGCCTTGGCGACAGCTTGTACACGGTTGTTTGAGTTAAGCTTTAACAATGAATTTTTCAGGTGAAAGTTTACCGTGTACTCGGATATGGCGAGTATCAAAGCAATTTCATTGGATGTTTTGCCTGCCGCGATCCAGTGTAAACACTCTAGTTCTCTTTTTGTTAGGGTTTTGGCTAATTCCTGATCTTTTTCGTTTTCTTGTTTGACAAGCCGAGCGACGCTTTCTCGCTCCACGAGATCAGGCAACACTCTGCCGTAATCCGCAGGCAGCTCCGCAGAACGTTCGGTGCCTAAAATTAGTTCGTTCATCAATTCTGCTGACCTTCTGCCGATCTCGGGTTCTGGCTGACGAATTGTAGTCAGACCAGGCTTGCTCCTTTTTGCGAAATGATCATTATCATCAAAACCCACAATTGAGATGTCCTCCGGTACGCGTAATCCTTTCTCATCACATACGGCCAAAATTCCGGCAGCAATTTGATCATTTTGCGCAAATACGGCAGTGAACGGCAGCTGAGTGCTCAGTAATTTTCGAAAACTTCTGACGCCATCGCTTAGGGCAAAATCACTTTCAACCACTAAATTTACATCAAGTGTTAGTCCCTGCGAATTTAACTCTTCCTCAAAAGCTCTGGTTCGAATGGCGACTTCCGCTGTTTTGCGTGGACCGGTAATCATGGCGATATTAGTGTGACCATTATTAATAAGGTGACGAGCCGCCATTTGCGCGCCTAACTCATTGTCGAGATACACACATCGGTATTCAAATTCCTCAACAATGCGATTCACCAAAATGATATTCCGGTGCTGCGTCATTAATTGATGCAACTTTGATTCTGGCAAAGCATAACTGTTAAGAATAATTCCCTTGCAATCGCATTCGAGCAAGGTATTTATCGCGTTGTATTCACCGAATGAAGTGCCGTACCCCGGCTGGACAACAGGGGTATAGCCACTGCTAATGAGTTGTTCGCAGGTTCCATCGAGCAGCTGTCCGAAATGTGACGAAGCAAATTTTCGAATCACGATACCAACACGTATTTGGCAACCGAAACAACAGCCACCTTGATCCGGTAATGAATGGGTCCTTTCTGCTGATCGGCCTTTTAACACCGCCGTTGTTGATGACATATTCCGCTCATTTTACTATCCCTTGTCAGCGCGTTCCGTCAGTTGGTACAAGCCCTGCTTTTGATACCTTGTGCTCTGGCTAACGACCAAGTCAACCAGTTAAATCATATATGTAACTGCGGTTGAGTGTTTGGTCAACCCTTGCTTAAGCGCTGTAATATAGCTGACAGTTGCGCACTGGTACCATCCGTAGCCGCACGAACATCGTCCACACATCTATCACAGATCATATGCCCGTATAGAACTTGAGGCCAATAAGCTGACAATGTGAAGGGCGGGCGACCGAATTAAACTGCCGATTGGCATTCTACCCATATTGCACGCGCAAAGTAATTACTGACAACAAACTGTGCATGCAATAGGTAAGATCAGATACTGGCCCACAACGCTACTGATGAATTTTTTAGGTATAGTCAAAGCTCAACCTAATTCAACAGGTTAAATGGAACGGACCTTTTTTGCACCAACTGCCCCGCAGGATGCTCGGCTGTGGTCAAAAATGGCCACGTCTTTCGACGCTCAAATCAATGCTTTAAGTGTAAAGCCTGCGGGCGTTATATTTCCTCTGCCACATTTTCTGAATGCTATCGACAGAAGAAACGTCGACTCAACGATCCTCTGTGAGATCTGTTATGAAAGCGAATGGCATCGCGCGATGCGGCTCGATTTTTTGGTGTTTCCAGAACAACCATCGCCAGACGATTGGTCTTCTTAGGTGAGCAAGCCATGGGCCGTACTGCCGCTCTTTTGCTGGACTATCAACAACGCCATGGTGCGATCAAGCGCGTACAATTCGAGGATTTGATCACCGCGGAGCACACCAAGTGGAGGATAAAGCTTGAACACGGCTACCTTCGCGCGTTTGAGCACTTTGTCAATGCTTGGTTTTACTTTTGCGCTAAATGTTCGAAGAGTCTAGCGACTGCTTCAGCCCCCGGATCGTTGTGCCCAGCAAGCTGTTTGGCGTTTATATAGGCGGCACGTCCTGCTTTGGCGTTAACGATTGTCGCGGTGTGATCCGCCCCCTTGCGAGCAGCCTTAGCTGAACCGGCGAGCCCTTGTTCAAGTACATCAAGAGCAGGCGATAACGCATCAATCATTGTTCGATCACCTAATCCTGCTCCACCAATTTCTTGCATTCGAGTTAAGCCTGCTTTCAAGGCCTCATGCATGGGTAGACCGCTTGATGCACCGTCACCAGCAGCAGCAAAGAATATGGCCAAGAGAACGCCCGACGAACCACCCATAGTTTGGCTAAGCTCCAAACCTATTGCACGATAGAGTTGCGTTTGATCAGCTAACGGCAACCTATCCATAGCATCAATTAATGCTTTAGACGCACCAGCAAGTGTTGAACCCGTATCGCCGTCACCTGATTTGGCATCTAAGGCATTAAGATCAGATTCTGCGGCAATGAAAACATTGCAGCAATCAACTAAAAACGCCTGCGTATCGGCATGCGCGGATGCTAGAGGTGTAATAGGCGTCAAACCGTCAGGCAAAGACTGAAGCGTAATGGGTTTTACAGTGGATACACCTGGCCAGGCAGAAAGCGGCGTATGTGCTGACAACAGTTCAATTTCTTTTGAATCCGCCGGATACAAAGAAATTGAGAAACCCTGCATGTCTAATGAAGTCATCATCGCAGCAGGTCCAATAACATGTTTTATCTGATGACCAATGCTGGAGTTAATCACTTCGTTTAATACAACGGACATTTCCAATACGCTCGCTCCACCAAGATTATTTATAAGAGCGACTTGAGGCTCATCACCTATTGCGACTTGAAGCTTCTCTACCATTGCTGTCACAGCACCTTTAGCATCACTGAAATCTACTTGTTCAACGCCGGCTTCCCCATGAATGCCTAATCCCAGTTCTGCCATACCGCTAGGAATTCGGTCTTCTTTAGGAGAACCGGGAACAGTGCAAGTATCCAGTGAAAGTCCAATAGTTTTAATGCCACTGATCACATCTTTCGCTGCAACGGTCAAGGATTCCAGATCACCACCTTTTTCTGCCATTTGCCCGATAATTTTATGCACAAAGAGCGTGCCCGCGACACCACGAGCCTGGTGAAGATCCGGTAGCGCGATATCGTCATCCACGATTACCAATTCGACGTTTAAACCAAATGCGCGTGCGCGCTCAGCCGCCAGTCCAAAATTGAGTCGATCACCGGTGTAGTTTTTCACAATGAGTAGACAACCTGCAGGGCCGGTTACAGCCAGTATGCCCGCTAACACTGCGTCGACACTTGGTGAGGCAAAAACATCACCACAAACGGCCGCGGTTAACAGCCCTTCCCCAACAAACCCAACGTGTGCTGGTTCATGACCTGACCCACCACCGGACAACAACGCAACCTTAGTCTTATCCCAGTCATTACGCACCACAACTCGAATATGTGGATACCCATCTAAACGTGCCAGTTTTCCATCAGAGGTGGCAACGGCCGCATCAACAGCCTCGATTACGACGTTTTCTTTCTTATTAATAAACTGAGCCATGCGACACTCCTAATCGGTCAAACGTATTCCATCACTATCAAAGTAGTATGGGTTTAATGGTTGGATTTTTAATGAATCACCGCTGTTTAACGTCGTGTGGGCATCAACAACAGTAATCAAATCATGATTTTTAAACGACAGATGTAGTCGGGTTTGATCGCCCAGGTGCTCAACACGCACCACAGTACTGTCTTCACCCTGGCCTTGTACAATTTGCTCGGGCCTAAGGCCAATATACTTAGCCCCTTGTGAAGCAATACCAAATAAATCTGCCGGCAAAATATTAATACGCGGTTGCCCCAAGCGCCTCGCAGCATAAATACTCACTGGATATTCATAGATGTCCCGCGGCGGGCCAAACTGAACAAGCCTTCCTTCATCCAGTACACCAACATGTGTTGCCATAGTCATGGCCTCAATTTGATCATGCGTTACATATAATAATGTAGCGCCTGAATTTGCTTGGATATTTTTTAATTCGATGCGCAGGTCTGATCTTAGCTTTGCATCCAGCGAGCTCAGAGGCTCATCCATAAGAAATATATTTGGTGAGCGAACAAGCGCTCGCCCGATAGAGACTCGTTGCATTTCACCGCCAGAAAGCTCCGTTGCCTTATTATCCAACTTATGCGAAATTTGTAACATTTCCGCAATTGACGCAACCTTTTTCACGATTTCTTGAGCAGGCGTTTTAAGCAATGGAGACTTCAATGGAAATTCGAGATTCTGTCGAACTGTCAGGTGTGGATAAAGGGAGTATTGCTGGAACACCATTGCAAGGTTTCGCTGTGCAGGGCTTTGACTATTAACTTCCTTCCCATCAAACTTGATAAGCCCGCTATCAGGCTTGTCCAGGCCTGATATCATGCGCAAAGTCGTGGTCTTTCCAGCGCCTGTAGGCCCGAGCAAAACAACAAAAGAGCCATCGGCAACGGTAAACGATAGATTGTCGAGTGCAACAGTATCACCGTAATTTTTGGACACACCTTGCAGACTAACTTCAGTCATGACCCAACACTCCTTCATTCGCCTCTGAACGTAGTGCCCGACCAGACCCCGCCTCAAAGAGACTCAATGTTCTGGAATCAAACTCAAGGCCAACAGAGGAACCAATATCTATATGTTCATTTGAAGGAATGCGAGCCTTAATGACGCCATTAGATGTATTTAGGGTGACAATTTGAGTGGTACCAAGGTATTCAGTTGTTACCACCTCCCCTCGGTATGCTGCATTGTCGGACAAATGAATATGCTCAGGTCGTACACCAAGCGACAAACTGCCTACGCTGGCATCGCGCAAGATCGGCACATCAACTGATTTATCGCCAAGCTGGATGGCATTGGTCCCATGTTGCACTTCACCTTCAAAATCTAGAAAATTCATTGATGGCGAACCGATAAACGCTGCCACGAACTTGGTTGCTGGCCAATCGTAGATATCCTGCGGCTTACCAAACTGTTCCACGACACCATTATTCATAATCACAATTTTGTCGCCCATTTGCATCGCTTCCAGTTGATCATGGGTGACATACACCGTTGTAGCACCCATTCGATCGTGTAAAGCACGTAATTCCTCGGCCATATGTTCGCGAAATTCAGCATCTAAGGCACCCAGCGGCTCATCCATAAAAAATGCCTTTGGCTCACGTACGATCGCACGGCCCAGAGCAACTCGTTGACGATCACCGCCTGAGAGACCTCTTACAGGTTTGCTCAACAAATCTTCAATACCCAATATCTTTGCAACTTGAGCAACTCTCTCTTTTACCTGAGCTCTTGGCAAACCTTGGCTGACCAAAGGATACGAAATATTTTTACGCACGTTCATGTGTGGATAGAGCGCAAACATCTGAAATACAAACGCGATATCACGCTCCGATGCGCGTTTCATACCGACTTCTTCACCATCGATATAAATCTCACCACTTGTCGGAAGCTCTAGCCCTGCCATCATTCGCAGTGTTGTGGTCTTCCCGCAACCAGAAGGTCCCAAAAGCATGAAAAACTCACCATCTTCAATGGTAAAACTGGAGGACTTAACGGCGTTAAAATCGCCGAAGTCTTTTCGTAGGTTTTTTATTTGAATTTGCGCCACCTGCCTACTCCGGAAAATGGCTGACAATGATAAACATAACGGTTCCGACCAAGGTCACAATAAAAGAATAAGTAAATAACGAAAGAACATACGGCTGCATCAGCATAATGACGCCAATTGCTATTATGATCGATGCAATCATTTCCCAGGGACCACGTCGTAGACGGATAACGCCGTTAAGAAAATCACTCATTTGCGTACTGCTCCAAACGTAATGCCTCGTAACAGATGCTTGCGTAGCAATACAGTGAATATCATTACCGGGAAAAGAAACAATGTTGCACCAGCTGCGACCGCAGGCCAATCCTGACCGCCAACCCCAATAATGGTTGGGATAAAAGGTGGTGCGGTTTGCGCCGTACCTGAGGTTAGTAAAACAGCAAAGGCGTATTCGTTCCATGCGAATATCAAACAAAATATCGCGGTTGAAGCGATTCCAGTCGCTGCTTGAGGCAACACCACTTTGTAAAAAGCCTGGAATCGTGTGTATCCATCTATAAGCGCCGCTTCTTCGTATTCAATCGGTATTTCGTCGATAAATCCATTGATCAACCATACCGCTAGCGAAAGATTAACCGCGGTATAAAGCAAAATCATTCCCGCATGGGTATCGTTAAGCCCAAGTTGCCGGAACATTAAAAATATTGGGATAGACACGGCAATCGGCGGCATCATCCGGGTAGACAGTATGAAAAATAAAAGATCATCTTTTATAGGCACTTTGAATCGGGAGAACGCATATGCCGCTGCGGTGCCGAGCACAATCGCAAAAAATGTTGAGCCGAAGCCAATAATGATTGAATTAAGAAACCGCCCAGAGAATCGTGATGGCCCAATAACAGTGTTGCCTTTTTCTCGGACAATTGTTTCATACCAGGGAAGATCATCTGTTGCTTGTGCAGCGGCTTCTGAGCTCAAGCGCGTTTGCGTTGTAAAGAGATTAACGTATCCCTCAACGCTGGGCTCAAAAAAGACTTTTGGTGGGTACGCTATCGAATCAGCCGATGACTTGAATCCGGTTGCGATGATCCACAACAAGGGCAGCAACGTGATAATGGCATAGCCAACAACCATAAAACCGGCAAACCACTTCTGCCTGGATGATGCTTCGGTAATTGTGTAGCTCATCTGTTTTTCACCGCATTGAGGGCCTTAACGTAAATGGAAGCAAGACCAAACACCGTCACAAATAGAATGACCGCGTACGCCGAGGCGTAGCCGGTACGCCATTTTTCAAACGCTTCACGCTTTAGATTTATCGAGGTTAGCTCTGTTATCGAACCTGGCCCGCCACCGGTCAGCTGAACGACCAGATCAAACATTTTAAAATTCTCAATTCCACGAAAGAGCACCGCCAACATTAAGAAAGGCAATACCATTGGTATGGTGATAGTCCAGAACTGTCGCCAACGACTCGCCTGATCGCACTCTGCAGCCTCATAGATGCTATCGGGTATCGATCGAAGACCCGCTAAGCAGATCAACATGACAAACGGCGTCCACATCCACGTATCGACGATAACGATGGCCCATGGTGCAAGATTGACATCCCCAATCATCGAAAAAGAGGATGGATCAACTCCGGTGAAAAAACTCACGAAGTAATTGAACAGCCCGATTTGAGGTTGGTAGAGAAAAGTCCAGAAATTTCCGACCACAGCAGGTGAGAGCATCATTGGAAACACAATAATGGTTGTCCAAAGATCATTACCTTTAAATTTTTTATTGATTAAATACGCTAAAGCGAAACCAATTAACACCTGAAAAAAAATAGTCCAAAACAGAAAATGGGCCGTTGCCTGCATCGTGATCCAGATATCCGAATCGGACAAGATCCGTTCGTAATTACGCAGCCCGATAAATTCAACCTCTTTATTGGGTCGATTGACACGATAATTTGTAAAACTAAGGTATACCGTCCAGATCAACGGAAAAATATTAATCGCCAATAGAATTAAGATCGTTGGTGCCAGAAAGATCCACGCAATCGAGCGATCAGAGAGGCCTTTTACTTGATGAACAATTGAGTCTGATTTCACGGTTGATGATCCAAAATAGAACGGACTGTGTGGGTCTTGAGCGAGTACTTAAAGCTGCGGAACTGGAAAGAATTCCAGTTCCGCCTTACACTCTTGGAAAGAGCGAACGTCTTATTTTAAACCTTCATCTTCAAACACTTCGTCCCAATCTTTGACGAGACCATCCAGTGCCTCTTTTGCCGTTCCCTGTCCTGCTACAACATAGTTGTGAACACGAGATTGCATTGGCAATAGAAGCGATGCATAGGCAGGCTCAGCCCAGAAGTCTTTCACAATGGCCATTGAATCCAGAAATGTTTGTGCATAAGGTTGGCTCGTTGCGAAGCCCGGATCTTCAACCACAGCGCTCAGTGCTGAGTAACCACCAGATTCCCACCATTTTTTCTGCACTTCAGGATTAGCGAACCACTCAATGTATTCAAGTGCTGCATCCTGATTTTTTGAGTACGAAACAACCGAGATGCCTTGCCCACCTAACTGCGCAAACTGACCTTCTGGGCCTGCTGGGTTAGGAAAATAACCAGACTTCCCACCGCCAACATTTTCATCGGCTTCGACACCTGGCCAGATAAACGCAAAGTTCATTTGCATTGCTACCTGCCCCGATTTGTAGGCATCAATATTCTCACCCATATACCAGTCAGATGAACCCGGAGGTGCGCCTGTGTCATATAGCTCTTTATAGAATTCTAACCCAGCAATTGCACCTTCTGAATTTACAAAACCTTCCAGCTCATATGGCTTGTCTGGGTTTTGGTACTCAAATCCATAGTTGTAGAGCGCATTTGTTACGCCCATGGTGATACCTTCTGAACCACGCTCAGTGTAGATGGATGCACCGTAGACCGTTTTTCCGTCAATCTCGCGCCCTTGGAAAAAAACTGCGATCTCTTTTAATTCTTCAAGTGATGCTGGTACGCCTAAATCTCGCCCATGTTTTTCTTTGAATTCGGCTTGGAGCTCAGGTCGAGAGAACCAGTCTTTTCGATACGTCCAACCCACCACATCACCAAATGCAGGTAGGGCCCAGTAGTTCGGCGTGCCCTTCGGCCACTCCGAATAGCCGGTTACAGTTGCAGGAATAAAATCTCCCATGTCGATGCCTTTTTCATCAAAGAAATCATTCATCTTCACGTAGTGGCCATTTTCTGCCGAACCACCAATCCACTGCGAGTCACCAATTAACAGATCACACAACTCGCCTCTGGAATTCAGCTCATTTAGCATGCGATCGGCAAAGTTTGGCCAAGGCACAAATTCAAAACTCATATTATGCCCAGACGCAGCCTCAAACTCTTTACTCAGTTCTACCAGCGCGTTTGCTGGATCCCATGCCGCCCAACAAAGCGTAAGATCCGCAGCTTGAACTGTAGTGGGACCGAACATGCCAGCGGCGAGTAAGCCCATTCCGGCAACTGACGTACGTAATTTATATTTCATACACAACATCCTCCAATTCTAATGACGGTACAACTGATCGAAATGGCATGGTTTAAGCGGCTCAAGATCTCGCCATTCAAGCTCTACTATGAGAAAAGCTGATTTTGTGTGCCGTTTGTAGCAACCTTGTCCATGTGTAGCCACAATACTGAGGTACGCACCTCAATGCAAGCAATTTTTGACGTTCGTACCTCATTTTTATTCTCAGGGTGTTTAAAATAGTGGCCATGACAGTCACTCTCAGCAGGCCAACAACCAAAGATTTAGCCGAAGCCGCAGGCGTTAGCCTCGCGACTGTCGATCGCGTGCTCAACGATCGACCCAATGTCAGCTCCAGGTCCAAAGATCGAGTTCAGGAAGCAATAAAGGAGATTGGTTTCGTTCGAAATCTTGCCGCGGTTAATCTGGCGAAGAATAGAACCTACCGATTTAGGTTTATTTTTCCACTGGCGGGAGATTTGTACCTGCGCGAAATCATCGGGCATGTTGAGAAAGCGGTCGCTGATCTGAAGTCTGATTTGACTGATATAAGGTACGATCAAATAGACATGCACGACCCGCATGGAGTAGCTAAATTTCTCACAGCGCTAGAAACCGACACCATTGATGGAATTGCGATTATGTCGCCTGAGTCTCCTCAGGTTCGCGATGCGATCACTCGGTTACATGAGCGTGGTATTCAGGTAGTGCAGTTCTTATCCGGGCAAGAAAGCTCACGTCATGCTGACTACGTCGGTTCTGACAACTGCGCTGCCGGAGCAACTGCAGGCCGATTAATCAGCAAGTTTGCTGGAGGGCGCACTGGCAAGGTCATGGTCGTGACAGATACCATGCAATCGTTTAACAACATTCAGCGACGATTGGGATTTGATAATGTTCTAAATTCTCACCGCCCAGTATTAGAAGCTCTGCCAACAATTGAAACGCACGACGATGTCGAGAGAGCGCGGAAAACGATATCTCGACAATTGCAATACGAAAAAGAGTTACTCGCGATTTATGTCATGGGATCTGAAGCTCGGACTTCACTTACTGAAATAACTAAACGAAATGCTAACAATTCCTTAATTGTCGTTGCACATGAAAGAACACCGTATACGGAGCAAGCACTCATAGATGATCAAATAGATGCGGTGGTTGCACAAAATCCTGGACATACTGTTCGAAGTACACTGCGCATATTACGAGCACGTTGCGACAACCGCCCAATCGTTGCAGAACAGGAAAAAATCCGCATCGAGGTACTTTTAAAGGAAAATCTATAAACCTAAATATTGCCGTGTTTCTGTTCATGCAGTATTGCCAACGAATGGTTGGATAGCGGCAAGGCAACCGGCTCGTTAGTCTCTGCCGAAACGTCGGCCGCCGAGTAGGTTTCCATCACGGTACGTGCGTGTTCTGGTGACACCATCACGTCTGTATCCATTAGCACCGCCTCAAGAAAATGAATTGTCTCCGGCCCCATTTGACCTGCAAAAGCGTGATCCACCTGTTCTCCGGGCATGGTCGACATTGGGTATTGCGTACCGTCTTTCACTGTGTTGAGCCAGTTATCTCGGCTCGTGTCATCAAGGATAAGCGCACCTTCGGTGCCAGTGATCTCAATCCATGTACCACAATAATTCGGATAGCTTGGTGGCAGATTCCAGCCGCCTCCTACCACAACCAATGTACCGTCATCCATGGTTACTGTGTTCCACATACAATCGTATGAGCCGTTGAGTTCCTGCATGTACCCGTACGCACCCTGGCTGTATACACGCACCGGTTTTGCAGGAGCTAATAACCAGAATACAAAATCCAGATCGTGTGTGCTTTCCATTGCTGCCGGTGAGAGCTTTACTCGGTTGGCAATTTTTTTACCAAGGTTGCGTGACAGGTGCCTGCTGACCATGACGTTAACCACTTTACCAAGCTTACCTTCAGCAATAGACTTCTTGGCATAGGCTATTTTCGGATTAAATCGTTGTGAATAGCCAATGGTGAATTTAACGTTCTTAGCGTGCGAAAGTTCGATAAGCTCATTTGCCTCGTCCAACTCCAACGCAATTGGTTTTTCAAGCAATACGTTTTTACCCGCTGCCATGCAGGCCTTTGCTATTGGAAAGTGCGTATCCTCCGGTGTTGTCGAAATGTAGACAACTTCAATGGCCGGGTTATTGACAATATCCATGTAGTCAAGCGTTGCCGAAGCAGGATTGGTAAGTTCATTCACTTCCGCAAGACGGTCAGGTTTGATTTCACATATGTGCAGTTTATCTAGCAGCGCAGAACGGGCAAGCGTTTCAGCTCGAATTCCACCACACCACCCGGTTCCAATGACGGCAACTTCAACCTGTCTCATAGTTTGTTCCTTAAAATTTATTCAGTAACTGATGCATGCTGCACCGATGTTCATTGCGTACGCCCAACAAGATCATCCAGAGCCGGGTATAACCGGGTGAAGTCCTCGTCTGACATCTCTGCCTCTATGGCGGCCTGTAACCATGCCATGGTTTGGTGCCCTATTTTCATAGGGCTGCCAACGTCTTTAGACAGCGCGACGGCCATGCCCACATCTTTGTGCAAATTGTAAATACGGGATCTACCATCCCATGTTTCAGAGAGAATGTGATCGGGGAAGCGCCTTTCGGAGATGAAGCTGCGGGCATTTCCCTTGTTAAACACCTTTATCATATCGGCCAATTCAATCCCCGCTGCTTCTGCCAATCGGCCGGCTTCTGAGCAAGCAAGAAAGTTGGTATGCGTAATGAGATTGTGAACGACTTTCATTGTATGTCCGGCACCCGATGGGCCAAGATAGATAAGCTCGCCAGCGCATGACTTCAAAACCGGGCGTGAACGATTAAAGACATCTTCGGCGCCGCCAATCATTAATGTCATCGTGCCTTCATCAGCGCCCTTAGCACCGCCCCCAGTCATGCCGGCATCCATATAAGCAACACCCGCTTTATCCGCCTCTAACGCAAGACGTTTAGTGTAAGTTGGCTCTGAGGTGGTGAAATCCCATAGTATTAAATCTGTTTTTGCTGCCTTAAGAATATCGCCAAGCATACTTTCGATTTGCTCAGAGCCGGGGACGACAAAAATAATGATGTCTGCTATAGCGGCCATGGCAGCAGGCTCCAAAACAGTTGCCGTGCCTTCGAACGGTGTGCAAGCTGAAGCGTTTGCATCCCAGACAAGTAGAGTATGGGACCCTTTGGCGATATTTTTCGCTATGCCGCGCCCCATATTTCCAAGGCCAATTACCCCAACAGTCTTTTCCATAAAATCTCCTTAAAATGTTTCCATGTAGCCTTTGCCAGATCTACAGGCGTACAGCCCGATGACGAACAGTCTCCTGGCGAAACTTCTAGCCTAATTATTTTATTACGTTGGTATGGCTGTTAATACGGTTAGTTGGTACGCATCAAACAACAAGTGCTTCAGGATTTCTAAAGTCATTGGGCAAACGTTCACGTGTTACTTGCCCGCCAAGATCGAGATGATCATCAAGCCCCATCATTCGCAGGGCATACCAATAACCTGTAGCGGTGGATGAAATCACAGCTTTGCCAGTGCGCTCTTCTAATTCGTCGATCATGTCGGCAACGCCAAGTGCGCCACCAACGTGTAGGATAGTGTCAACTTCAGGTGTATTCACCTTATCAAACGCTGCGTGAATAGTATCCAGTGGCACGTCGATTATTCTGGCCGATGTTTTTACTTGCAAGCAGATTGTTTCTGGTACCTCAAAGCCATGCGCTCGATAGAAATTTCTGGCACTTTCAGAATACGCATCAGACATCGGGGAAATAAGGCCCAGACGTTTAGCACCAACCGTGCGAAGCGCTGCGACACAAGCATCACCGGCCGTTACAATTGGTGCGTCTGGAAATGCCTTTTGCAGTGCTTGTCGATAGGCGATCTGCTGATCAATTGACCAAAGCCGCATTTCAACGGAGTTGGAACAAAGCACCATATCCGGCCAGCAGCCACCAGCCTGTGGTATCGCTTCGATCATCGCTTCCGCCACCCGATCTTGCACTGAAATGTCGAAACGATAAATTTGGTTGCTGATGCCGTCCGGACGCAGCTTTTCATATTCCGGCTGCATGTTTGAGTTCTGTTGCGGAATCATGATGGCCATGACGCCTCTTGGTCCGAATCTGTCAGGCATAAAGAGTCATTAACTACATCGAGTTATTACAAGTGGTCTGCTACAGAGGGTCAACCACGGCTGGTCATTTATGAAAAGGAGGGCTTTCGCCCTCCCGTTACAGCCTTATTGTGTAAGATCTTCTACTAAGTCTTTATAAGCACTGCCCTGGTCTACTCGCATTGCCTGGTAATCGTCACCAAGCAACAACTCGGTGTTTTCACCAAGCCGACCCATTAGTCGATTGTAAGTCTTATCTTCTTGCAAGGCTGCAAATGCACCTTCAAGCTTCTCTACAACATCGTCAGGTGTTCCTGCTGGAGCAAGCACAACTCGGTGCATAAAACCGATGTCACCCTCGACACCAGATTCAGTGAATGTTGGAACATCATCGTATATTCGTTCTGGCCCTGCCGTTGCAAGCACGCGAATTTTACCTGCCGCAATTTGAGAGCCGATGGTGGATGGAAAACCCATGGTCACATCTGCATCGCCACTTAGCAATGCCTGCATTGCAGGACCACCACCTTTGTAAGGCACCAGGTTAAATTGGACTTCACGTGATTTCATTATTTGAGCAGCTGGAACAAACAATGCTCCCCAGTTGCCCGAATGCGCCATTGTCACACTACCTGGATCTGCCTTTGCACCTTCTATCAATTCTTCGAATGTTTGATAAGGGCTCTCAGCACGAACCACCACCGCGATGGGGGCATAGTTAACGCGGGCAATCGGTATAAAGTCCGCTTGTGGATCGTACGGTAGCTTCTCTACATGCTGTTGCAACATATCGATGTAATTGTGTGAAAACAACAGCGTGTAACCATCGGGGTCGGCTGTGGCCACAGCTTGAGTGCCTTTTTGGCCACTGGCCCCAGGGGTTAGCTGCACTATCATCGCCTGGTTGATGTAAGCAGGGATTATGGATGTGATGACGCGCGCATTGAGATCATGACTACCGCCTGCACCCAATGGTATAACCAAATTTATCGGCTTTTCAGGGTATTCCGCCTGAGCAGATCCTACTGTTAGTCCAACAGCGATGGATACCGCCGCTAATGTTTTTAGCGATGCTTTTAACATATGTCCTCCTCCAAGGTAATCTGAAAACAAATGGGTATCTGAAAACAACAGCTATAGACTGCCCTTAAAAACTAATTAACGCAAACGTTATAGAAACAAAGTCTATTAAAAATGCAATTTATTAAAGCTTTTTGACTATTTCACATCGAAAGCAATTATTCATTTAGAGGTATTCAACACAAGCACTTGCGATCAGCCTGGTATGCACGGGTTTTCACTCGAACTATCAATAAATCTAATGCTTGCTATCAAGATTAATAGTGTCGAATAGCACTAAAACTCAGGTACCGTCTCCTAAGCGCAATTCATACTAATTGCACTTAGCATTCCTTTCGCAAACAATCCAATTTATGCGTGACAATGAACCGGCTGACCGACCGTATTCCGTATCAAGCTATTGTTGACAGACCCCCACTGACTCTTCCGAACAGTAAACGGATAGCAGTCTGGGTTATTGTTAACGTCGAAGAATGGCAAATAGAAAAACCGATGCCACGCACTGTGCTGTCACCGCCTATGGGGCAACCCTTACAGCCCGATGTACCCAATTGGTCATGGCATGAGTACGGAATGCGTTCGGGCTTCTGGCGACAGCATAAGGCCTTGACCGAGCGCACGATACCCGTGACGATGGCGATCAACGGTCACGTATGCGAATCGTATCCAAGAGTCGCTTGTGCCGGTCTCGACGCCGGCTGGGAATTTATGGGGCACGGGTATCTTCAAGGGCCAATGCATAACTTAACCGACCAGCGCAAAGCAATCGAGGACACCGTAAACGCAATTACAGCCTTTAGCGGTCAAGCTCCTCGCTCGTGGGAATGTCCGGGTTTAACCGAAACAGACGAAACACTTGATCTGCTGCGCGAGCATGGTATTGAGTTCGTAGCTGATTGGGTTATTGATGATTTACCCCAGGATATAGATACCCCTTACGGCATAATTACGAGCATTCCGTACACTGTGGAAACGAACGACATTGCAGTCTACGCATTGCAGCAACACGCGTCCGATGAATTTCTAAAACGCGGTAAAGATCAGTTTGACCGCTTGTATCAGGAGGGAGAAGACAACGCCCGTGTAATGGCGATATCGATTCACCCTTATATAACCGGCGTTCCTCACAGAATCCGATATCTTGAAGAGCTGCTTGACTATGTTGGTGGTCATGATGGTGTGGCCTGGATGACCGCCAGTGAAATCGGAGACTGGTATCGTCAGCAATTGGAACGCGCGTGAAGGCAATTTGACAAGTGAACGAAAAATCCGAAACCAACAGTGATGCGAGTCGCGTAAAAACTAATACTTACAATGAGCTTAGCGACTTTATCACACGCAGCTTAGTCGCTGTTGGTGTCAACGAAAAACATGCCGGTAAAACGGCTGGGCTAATGGCGAGAGCCGATCTGATCGGGCAAGATGGTCACGGTGTGTTTCGGCTACCGCAGTACATTAAACGAATTAAGGCGGGTGGTATCAACGTATCGCCAAACATAAAGGTTGTCGAAGAGCGCACGGCGACAGCCTTGATTGACGGTGACAATGCACTTGGGCATTTGGTAATGAGTCAGGCGACCGAATTGGCTATACAAAAGGCCGCCAGTACTGGAGTGGCCTGGGTAGGTTCGCAATTCTCCAATCACGCTGGCCCTGCCTCTTTGTACGCAATGATGCCACTTAAGCAAGACATGATTGGCCTATATGTCGCCGTGGGTAGTGCTAACCACTTGCCACCCTGGGGTGGTACGGAAATGTTGCTTAGCACTAATCCCATCGCTGTCGCTATTCCATCGGCAAACAAGCCACCCATTGTTCTCGATATGGCAACCACCGTTGCAGCCTATGGAAAAGTGAAAACGGCAGCCCAACGAGGCGAAACGATGCCAGAGGGTTGGATGATAGATCGCGAAGGCCGTCCGCTTATAGATCCAACTCGAGCATCAGAAGGTTTTCTACTGCCTATTGGAGGGCCAAAAGGTTACGGTCTCTCATTAATATTCGGGATACTGGCAGGCACTCTCAATGGCGCAAGCTTCGGTCGTGATGTGATTGATTTTAACGCTGACAGCAAATCGGTAACCAATACCGGCCAATTTGTTATCGCGCTGGATATTAAAGCGTTCACCGATGTATCTAAATTTAAAACGGAGATTGATGAAGTCTGGCGACAGATGAAGTCATCTGCCTTGTTACCTGGTTATGATGAAATACGTCTTCCAGGTGAAAGGCTGGCCGCAGTCACCCAACATAGAACTGACTACGGCATCCCAATTGCTTCGAAGCTACGACTATCTTTGAACGAAGTAGCAGATGAACTTGGTGTAAGCCCACTATAAAGCCCGACTTAAATCAGCTTTTCTTCATTCGCACTCGCAATTGCACCCACGCAAGGTACTGTCAAGCACTGGCAAGATCACTCTCAAACAGATCAATTAACTCAGGACTAAAATCGGATCGCGTGATAGCAACTGACGCCTCTGTCGCTTGTTTAAACGCCACTCGTTCATCTGCAGATAATTCTACAATTTCACAGCCATCCTTTTTCATCGCCTCGTAGCACACGCTGTCCTCTTCCTCTGCGAACAGACGCTGTTGTTTGCTTGCCTCAATGGCTGCATCCACCACTATTTCTCTGAACGAATCTGGCCAGGAATTCACGGTCTCTTTGTTAAATAACAACAGTGCCACACCAAGCAAGTGCTGCGTCAAAGTAATGTGTTTGTGCGTTTTGTGTAGATTAAAGTTGTAGATATTCGTTAGCGGGTTTTCCTGCGCATCTACTACTCCAGTTTCCACAGCATTTGGTAAATCCCTAACATCAATTTTCATGGGTTCAAACCCTAATGATTTAAACACCCTCTGGTGGTTACTATTATCCAGCGTTCTAATCTTCAGATCGAGACAGTCTTGTGGGCTGTGAATAGGCCTGTGTGCATTGGATATATTACGCACACCGTTATCCCAGTACCCTAGAACGGTAAAGCCGGTTTTACGCTCTACTTCGCTTACCAGACGCTTGCCGAGTGCACCGTCCAGCACCGCATAAGCACGTTGTCGATCAGGCACCACAAAATGTTGATCAAAAAGTCCCAGCTCTGGCACACGGGCGGCCAGGTAGCTTGAAGAAAAATAACATCCTTCTAACTCTCCACTTTCAGTCTTGCTCAGTAGCTCAGCCGCTTTATGCCCCTTTATCACGATATTTTCATCAAAGTGAACGGATGCGTCATTACCCGCTTTACGTTTAACGATATCGCAGAAGACACGTCCGGCACGAGTATGAACGGACTGGTCACCCTGGTATCCGCCAAATCTGAATTTTAATGTCATAAGTCTGTCGTTCAATGTTATTGATTAAGCTCGGTCATCAGCTCATCGGGATCTGCTGGCAATGCCACTGGCGCGCCACGCATGGCGGACACATCCATTGCCATCGTCATTAAAAGATTCCGATGTGCTTCAGCAGCGGTTGCGTGAGGCGTTGATTGTCCCGTGTATACACGCTGATACCAGGCGTTGGTCTCCTCACGCATGGGCCCCCAAAGCTGCCCATCATGCAAATCACCGGGAGGATAACTTGTTAGAAAATCCACATGCCGTGGCGCACCGGGCTCAAAACCCTCTGGAGCATAACCCGCGCCCTGCGCGACATCACTCGCAAGAACCAGATCGCGATGCGTATCTTCAATATCGATAACACCTTTATCGCCAACAATACCGATTTCTATTCCATAGACAGCACCCGGCCAAACTACCGGCAACGCCCAGCTAATATTCATTGACCAAATGGTGCCATCTGACATCGTAAAAACACCAAAAGTGGAATCTTTGGTTCCATATTCCCCTAACACCCGATCTGTCGACTGGGCAAAGACAGATACCGGCGTTTTACCTTCCATTAACCACATGGACATGTCCAGGCTGTGTGTACCCGATACCACCATTGGTGTGAGCGTGGCACGCTCCTGCGTTCTACTCAGTGTCGCAATGGGTACCATCCGATTCATAAATGCACGGGTAACAACAGAATGCACATCGCCAATTTGACCTGTGAGCAGTTTTTCCTTAACTGAAAGGAAACGACGTCTGAACCGCTGGGTATAACCCACAACAGCATCCACTCCGGCGCTCTCAATAGCCGCGAGAATTTGCGCGGATTCGCGTGCGTCAGTGGCCAGCGGTTTTTCAATAAACAGACTATGCCCTTTTTCAATCGCAAGCATGGTTGGGTCGAAATGAAAATTCTCATCAGTTGCGATAATGGTGGCCGTCACTTCAGGCCGAGCTAATAATTCACGGTAATCATTGGTAAAGAAATCGGCGTCGGTATCGTCTTTTAATTTTTTACCTAAATCAGATTTTAAATCACACAGGCCTATCCATCCAACACCTGGGTAGTCCTGGGCAAGCTTTGCTCGGATCCTGCCAATGGTGCCGCAACCGATAACCGCTAATCCAATACTCTTTTTGTCTTTTTTTGTCATGCATCCTCCCTTACCCATGCACCTGGATGCACAGCGAATGAACTTTATACGTACTTACGCAGTAGCGCGTAACGAACGCACACCTCTGATAATTCCCTCAACGATAACCACTAACACGCATAACATAAGCACAGTCCCAATGCTCTGCGATAAAACAAATCCTGCTTCCTTGTCTTTAAATAGCAGCAACGCGCGGCGCAGGTTTTCATCTGCCAAGGGCGCTAAAATAACACCCAGTACTATGGGTGCAACCGGAAACCTGAATATCGATAACAACCAGCCCGCCACCCCTGCTACAAACATTATCCACACGTCGAACATTGAGAGTTTGACGGTAAAAGCACCGATCACACACACCGGTATGATAAGGGGCATCAGTAAGCCGCGTGGAAGGCTAAATAGCTTCACGCAAGGTGCAATGAGTGCAAACGCTGCCAGGTACATCAGCATATTGGCTACAAAAAGTGCGGCGTATATAAAATAGATTAAACCGGGGTGATCAATTTCTATCGTCGGGCCAACGACAACGTTCTTTAGTGTCAGCGCAGCCAGCAAAGCGGCGGCAGGTGCATTACCTGGAATACCCAGCGCAAGCGTTGGTAACATGGAACCGCCGATATTGGCATTGTTTGCTGTCTCTGCGCAAACAATCGCTTCATAACTGCCTTTACCCCACAGGGGTTTTTCATCATCCCTGGCGCGTCGCCGACCAATATCGTAAGCGAGAAAAGAGGCAACGTTTGCACCTGCGCCGGGTATCGCACCTATTGTCGTTCCAATAACACCAGAGCGAATGGACGCAGGAATATATTTCTTCAGCATGCTCACCGAGGGAATGATTTTGCCGACCCTGTCCGGAATTGCAGGTGCTTTACTCGCGGGCAAAGTACGAAATATTTCAGCCAGGCCGAACAGACCAATAAGTATTGCAATATACGAGATGCCGTCGTATAAGGCTAAACTACCAAATGTAAATCGAGGTACGGCGTGAATGGAATCCAGCCCCACAAGCGCGACTAACATTCCCATCCAGCCCGCTATCCACCCCTTTAGCGGCATGGAACCTGCCGACATCGAACCCGAAACCATAATGCCAATTACAGCAAGCCAGAACATTTCCCAGGAACGAAAGTGCAAGGCAAAAGTGAGTATTAACGGAATAAACAGAATTAGTATCACAATGCCGATTGTGCCACCGACAAACGAAGAGGCTATGGCCATGCCGAGTGCTTTACCACCTTCACCTCGGCGTGCAAGCTGATGACCTTCTATCATGGTCGGGACAGCATCAGGTGTACCTGGAATGTTGATCAGGACTGCTGATATAGCACCACCGAAAACGCTACCGGTGTACACACCAAGCATGAAACAAATAGCGATCTCCTGCGGCATACCGGCTGATAAGCCAATAAGCAGCCCCATTGCCATAGTGGTAGACAGACCCGGCAGCGCACCCCATATGATGCCGAGGCACACACCGCTCAAAGTTGCTGTAAGGTTAGCCGGTGTAAGTATCATCCATAGTGCATCAAAGATACCCATAGACTAAAAACTACCCGGCAATGGCAAGTTAAATGCCTTTTGGAAAACCAGAGAAAGCAATAAGGTCCAAACAACCGAGACCAGCGTGGTTATCCAAAGCGGGCCTCCCCAATAGATACAGATAATGGCCGCAAGAATTGTTACCGTAACGGGCTCAAAAGCACTGACACTAAAGAACTGCCCGCCAACAGAAAAATCATACTGAAAAGCCAAATACTGCAGAGCAAGAATATACAGCCCGACAAGCACAATGAGTAATAACGTTCTTTTAATTTGTGCTTTATCAGCACTGGCAATTTCTTGTGCAAGCCCGTGTGCCGATGTTTTTCTATTAAGAGCAGTGCCACCCAGAATCACCGCCATAACCAGCAACGATGCCGCTGTGAAAAATGGCAGTAGACCGGGCGCTGTCAATAAATCCCCAGGTACAGGTAATCGCCACGACGCAATAATAACAATGATAGACAACAGCACCAGAAAGCAGGCGGCAGCGAGATCGAGTGAAGGAGATGCATACCCGGCTCCTGCTTCTTCACCTTCAAATGCAACAGCATTATCTTTATTTGAAGAGGTCAACTGATTTTTAGCTCACACGAAGAGGAACAACAGCCGCCATCCTCTGTACACGAAGAATGGCAACTGCTGCCGTTAGGGTTTAATCAGCTGATTGGTGGTGGTTTGTAACCTTCAGGTGGCCACCAGGAATCAAAATCTTCCGGAGCCGGCAAACCAAGTTCCGCCGCAGTTTTAACCTCAGCGCCTATTTGATCCTGAAAGCGATTAAAAATATCCACAGTCACACTTTCCATCAATGCGCCTTCGCGATCGGCATCCTCACCCACTTTAATATCGAGCTGGAAAAATTTAGAGTCCATTAAAGCCTTGAAGGAATCAGACCCTGCTGCGGCTCGAAAACCGTCAGCTAACATTTGCAATACCTCTGGTGGAAGATCGCGCTTAACCATAAAGTTATACGTTGCACCCACCGGTAGAATTTTTCGGCTTTCAGGCAATATTGTGGCAATAGATGGCAGTGTTGTCCCATCGTCAAGCACAATGTCTTCGGAACTTGTTTGACATATATTGCGCAGTTCACCAGCGCGAACGAGCTCTATATGCTCGTGGACACCACCGCCTGCGATATCAGTTTCGCCTTGCAAGCCCGCAAGCGTAGCAGGCTTTCCACCCTTGTACGGTACATATTTGAGCTCAACACCAGCAAGGTTTGCAACGATTAAAGCAAGCTCATGCCAAACACCGCCAGTGCCGGATGTTGAGATTGAAACGGAGCCCGGTTTTTCTTTAGCCGCTTTAATAACATCGTCAAACGATTGGAATGGAGAGTCTTTGCGCACCGACCAGCTTGCCAACGCGTTTGCCGCCTTCATGGGCAACCATTCTTCCCATGGCACAAAATCGGCATGCCCCAGTACTCTTACAAATCGGTTGTAGTTAGCGCCGCCCAACAGCGTATAGCCATCAGATTTGGCTGCGCCTACAAACTGCGTTGCGACCCCACCTACCGCTCCAGGTTTGTTGATGACGTTAATTTTCCAACCCTGGCTTGCGGCCATTTCTTCTGCAAGCTTACGCATGATGGTATCGGTGCCACCACCCGCTGAATACATAACAACCAGTGTAATCGGTCGTCGAGGGTATCCAGCCTGGGCAAAGGCGCTGGCGGGAATAGTGATATGCATTGCCGATGCCGTTCCAATAGCCGCACCGGCAAGAAATTTCCGTCGACTAAGTTTAATATCGTCAGTCATTTTATCCTCCAAGTTTTACAGCAAATTACCAGACAATATTGCCCGGCTTTATAAATACTCTCCTTACACTTAATTTTTTTTAACTCGGTTTTTGCCCAAGTCTTCATAACCCCTTTCAGCCACGAATGAGGTCACTTCGGGCTCTAAATCGGTTTGCATTAAAGAGTTCCAACGATTGTTAAAACCGAACAGCGCAATCACAGCACCAATCTCGACGACCTGTGCTTCATTGAAGTGTTTTTTTAGTTCAGACATGTCTGCTACAGATGCATGGGATGGACATTGTCCACCCGTCATCGCAATGCGAAGGGCCGCTCGTTCTGCCTCAGAAAAGAGATCCGATGTTTCAAAATCCCAGATAGCATCGAGTTTCTCTTGACTGACACCATTGTCAGCGCCATTTTTAAACGTATGTGCGGAGCAATAAGTACAACCGTTCGATAAACTGGAGACATGCGCTACCATCCAGCGCAGTTCTGAACTGACAGTACCCTCAGGGTTGCGTACCACTGCTCTGATTAAGCCTAATACAGCTTTAGCAATCTCGGGGCGATGTGACAAGGCCAACATGGAGTTGGCTGTAAAACCGGTTGCCGATGCTAACCATTCGATGTCTGCTGTGGCATCGTCGCATTCGTCATTACTTAACGGTTTTACGTGGGGCATTTAACTACTTCCTTTGGTTCTCACTATTACTAACTAGCTCTATGCCGTTCGATGCTACCATTGCTGATAAGTCCATTTCAACGATTATCGATAATCTTTGATCACATGATCTCGTTGACATGATAATGTTTCAAAACGCGTTCATCTAAAAACGTTCTAATTAGTAGAAGAATAATTGATAGTAGGAAATAACTGGATCAGGATATAACTGAAGCGATAATGAGCATGAGTGAATCTAAATGCCGATGACACATCGGAACGAACTATTAATTGCGCTGGCCAGCGGTTTGGCAGCAGCCGCTGCAATTATTGCAATGCCGGCCCTTGTCGCAAAACCGAAGATGTTGTTCGGTCGTTCATTGTCTGCCATGGAGCCTTCTTTATTCCCATACATCACGCTGACTTTAATTGTGGTTCTGGCCTGCGTGCTGGTACTGTTTGCATCAGTTGGCCTGTGGCGTAATAAAGGTGCGGTCACGAATAGCAACAACGACCATGTAAGCCTGCTGGATAATCCGCACGTACGAACCTCTGTGTTCTTTGTCACTTTGGTGCTTTACGGATTAATACTTAAGCCAGTAGGATTTCTGATCAGTTCCTTTCTGGTGATCAGCTCATTGTCTTTACTTTTAGGTAACAGAAACTGGATTCAAATTTTTCTTTTTGCGATCCTTTGCCCAATAGGCCTTTACCTGTTAGCAACTCGTGGAATGCTAGTGTCCCTGCCGGAGCTCAATCAGATCGAACTTTTTTACGCCAATATTTTTAATCACTTCAGTGGACAAGGTGGCTAAGGGTCACTCTTTCCACATTCACGATTACGAAGATTAAAACGGCTATGGTAACGAGCACACAAAGATGATCGAGCAATTCCT
The DNA here is from genome assembly GCA_964435305.1 of uncultured Granulosicoccaceae bacterium. Lineage (GTDB taxonomy): Bacteria > Pseudomonadota > Gammaproteobacteria > Granulosicoccales > Granulosicoccaceae > Granulosicoccus. The sequence goes on along the minus strand of CAYSZH010000012.1, from coordinate 8,073 downwards.
ATCCGGTTTCGAGATGGCCCTGCGAGTCGACACCTTTATTATGGCGTCGGTGGGGCTGTTTGCAGGTATGTTAATCGGTGCCCTGCCAGGATTTACCACGCTGATGGCTATGGCCATTCTATTGCCTGTATCGTTCTTTCTCGATCCGCTGGTGGGAATCCCGTTTCTTTTAGGAATCTACAAGGGAGGCATCTTTGGTGGCAGCATTCCAGCCATACTGGTTTCAATGCCAGGTACCGGTGCAGCCATTGCCACAACCTATGATGGTTATCAACTCACCAAAAAAGGCAAGTCTCGTAAAGCGCTGGATATGGCCTTGTTCTCATCAATTATTGGTGACACCTCCAGCGACATATTCACATTAATGATGATATTCCCAATTGCTTTTGTGGTGATGCAATTTGGCCCGCCCGAGCTTGCCGCCATTTTGCTCTTGAGCCTGGTTGTTGTTGCGGCCACTGCCGGTCGCAATCCGGTGAAAGGCCTTCTAATGATGTGTATAGGTATCTGGTTCAGCCTGATTGGTACCGACCCTATCGGTGGTGTTGAGCGATTTACTTTTGGTTTGTTTGAATTGAAATCCGGTATTCCATTGTTACCCATGCTGATTGGTGTTTTCGCAATACCGGAAATCGTCAGCGTGTTGTCGCAGAACGCATCGACACTTAAAAACACCACCAAAGTATTAGGAGAAAGACTAAAGTTTGCAGAATTCAAACGCTGCTTACGCACCATTGCCCGGTCGACAGTCATCGGAACTGGCATTGGCACTGTGCCTGGCCTGGGTCAGGTTGTGGCTGCGATGATGGGATACACGGCTGCCAAAAATGCATCCGCAACGCCAGAAAATTTTGGCAAGGGCGAGCTGGAAGGTGTGGCTGCAGCAGAAGCTGCAAACAACGCCGTAAACGGTCCAACCATGGTGCCATTACTCACGCTTGGCATTCCAGGTGACAATGTCACCGCCATATTGCTCGGCGCGTTTATCGCTCAGGGCCTTCGTCCGGGGCCAGAGCTTTTTGAAACACAAGGCTCTGTGGTATTTGCTATTCTCATCATAATGGTGTTGGCCAATGCGCTGTTCTTAATCATCGGTTATTTGTCCATTCCGTTTTTTGCACGCATCGTATCAATTAAATCTTCACTGCTAATACCACTGGTTGTCATGTTCGCCGTGGCAGGCTCCTATGTTTTCCGATCAGATGTCTTTGACGTTCTAATGCTTGCCATCTTCGGTTTGGTGGGCGTTATGGCCAAAGCCGGCAAGTTTGATGTGATGCCCATGGTGATGGGCTTTATTCTGGGAGAGCCACTGGAATATTCATTCGGACAAACTCTGGCGATGTCTGAAGGTAACCTTCTGCAGTTTGCACTTACAGAAAGGCCTGGCATGCTCTTTATACTGGTTCTAACTCCAATTATCGGCTATTTGATTTGGCGCAGTATCAATAGGAAACCGCCATCTACCGGCACACAATAACAATACAAACCTAAATACATTTGCTCTGGAGCATCACATGGTTACTGTAAAAGAAAAGCCCATCTGGAAGTTCCGTTTAACCGGAAAAGCAGAGTCATCGACAAAATCACATATTATGTCGCGTGATGTCGCGATGATCATTGATGAACCTATTGAACGTGGCGGTACAAACGAAGGGCCAATGCCGGTGGAGATGGTATTTGCGGGCCTGATTGGTTGTACCCATGTTATTTCAAACAAACTGGCGAAAGCCAATAATGTTGAAGTTGTCGATATGGATATCGATGTTGTCACCACGATGGATAGCCGCGGCACCAGATTGATTGAACCGATTGATGTGCCGTTTCCAGAAGCGATTCTTAATATTAAATCAACCATGAACGGTAGCGATGAATCGATTCAAAACGTCATTCACCAACTTAAGGAACATTGCGCGGTGTCTAAAATGTTACGCCAGTCTGGCACCAAGGTCACTGAAAACTGGACTGTAAATGGCAAAGAGTATCAAGTGTAAAGTAGCTGACTAGCGCACCGGGAACACAGCTTTGCTTGGCAAGATATTCACTGTCATTGCTCCGGTGTTTGTCGTTGTTGGCTTGGGTTATTTTTGGGCCCGCATGGATCAAAGATTTGACACTGAAACACTCACCAATCTTATCGTAAAGCTTGCAACCCCTTGCCTGATTTTCTCCGCACTAACCAGTATAGAAGTTGGTTTGGATTCTATAGGGCATATGGTGCTTGCTGCCATAATCTCTCTTAGCCTGGCAGCCTTAGCTGGCTGGTACATTTTGCGTCACTTATCTCTGTCGTTGCGCACATATCTGCCCTCTATGATGCATGCAAATTCGGGCAATATCGGCCTACCGTTGGTGCTTATGGCGTTCGGTGAAGAAGGCTTGGCATTGGGTGTTTCCTATTTCGTTATCAATTCGATTTCACAATACTCAATCGGTTACGGTATTTCGGCAGGAACGTTTTCAATTATCCATCTATTGAAACAACCCCTTAACTATGCCGTTGCCTTAAGCCTATTGGTACTGGTTTTCAAGCTAAGCGTGCCGGAGTGGATAGCAAACACGACCAGCCTGCTGGGTGGCCTGGTCATTCCTGCACTGTTGATGGTGCTTGGTCACTCGCTAGCACAGCTCAAGGTGTCCGATCTTGCGCTTTCCATCCGGCTGGCGTTGGTGCGACTTGGCATCGGGCTTACCCTTGGATTTCTGCTTGTTTGGGTTTTGCAGCTAAAAGGCACAGAAGCCGGCGTGGTTTTTCTAATGCTCACGATGCCAGTGGCTGTATTTAATTTTGTGTTCGCCAAACATTTTGATCGATCGCCGGAAAAAGTGGCAGGTGTCGTTGTGTTATCCACCTTACTGGTATTCTTGTTACTGCCCGTTTTTGTGTGGATAGCTTTGCGGCTTGCTGAAATTTAAAGATTTAATATAGCGTTTTACAACAGGAGAAAATGTATGAGCCAAGCAGCTCCACTGAAAATTGCAATTGCCGGCTTCGGGTGGTGGGGCCAACATATGGCAAAGCGCCTGCGAGACAATAAACGATTTGCCGTTGCAGCCATCATCGAGCCAGACACCGCTCGCGGGCAAGAGATAACTGATGTAGGGCTTACTAGATTAGAAAGTATTGATCAGGCACTGGCGGATGAAACGATAGAGGCCATTATTCTGACCACACCCAACGTTATGCACGAAGCGCAGGTCACACAAATCGCTCAGGCAGGCCGCCATGTATTTTGTGAAAAACCTCTTGGGCTTACCGGCGACAGCGCCAAACGCTCTGTCGCAGCCTGCGAAAAAGCAGGCGTGATATTAGGCATAGGCCATGAAAGACGTTTTGAGCCTGCTCTGCGCAAAGTAAAACAAATGATTGACAGCAATGAACTTGGCACGGTAATGCATGCCGAATCCGCATTTAGTCATGACAAACTTATTAATGTTCCCTCTGGCGACTGGCGAACATTAAAAGAAACCGCACCTGCCGCTGCGATGACTGGTATGGGTATACACCTGACTGATCTTTATATCTCCTACTTTGGACCTGTCAAAACGGTTCAAGCGCTTACAGCCAACAGGGTGCTCGACTGGGAAACCGGTGATGTCGTCACTGTGCAGCTCAAATTTGAAGCCGGAATGACGGCAACCCTCAGTGCAATTTTATACACACCACACTTTATTCGGCTGCATGTATTTGGATCTAAAGCATCGGTAGAAGTACGCAACGACACTCACCCAGATACACCAGGCGGCATTGCACAGATGGTGGTGTCCCGCACCGATCAAAAACCGGTTATCGAAAATTTGGACTGGACAGATACCGTGGTGGAAAATCTTGAAGCCTTCGCCGATGCGGTAGCAGGTGTTACATCCTACCCCTATACGCATGAACAGTTGATCGGTAATATTGTCGTACTAGAGGCTATAACTGAGTCTGCAGAGACAGGAAAAACCATTCACCTAAGCTGATCGCCTCACTGGAATAATAATTTAGATGAAAACTATTGGCTTTGTGGGTTTGGGCGTACTCGGTTCAGCGATCGTAAAAAACCTGATCGAGGGTGGCATTGAAGTCATTGCATACGATATTTCTGATGCTGCACGTCAAACAGCAACGATTTTAGGTGTGACGTTGACTGACAACCCCGCTCAGGTCGCATCACAAACCGAGGCTGTCTTTACCTGTCTGCCCAATGCTGACGCGCTTAAAGAGGTCACAAATGGAGTGGATGGCTTATTTAGCGTAAAAGCCGGCGAGCAGTGCATCATCGAAATGTCTACGCTCTCTCTTGATGATAAAACAGCCTTTGCTGAGCGCACTCGACTTGCGGGCCGGCGGGCGGTTGATTGCCCGGTGAGTGGAAACCGTCTTATGGCACTGAATAAAAAGTTAACCGCCTTTTTTAGCGGCGAACAGTGCGACTATGATTTGTTAAAACCAGTGTTAGAGCTTACCTGCAGCAAAACCCATTATGTGGGTGAATTTGGCAGTGGCAGCAAAGTAAAGATATGCGGGAATATACTAAACCTCGTACATAACACGGTAGCGGCTGAAGCAATGGTGCTCGCCATAAAATCGGGCCTCGACCCAACCATGTTTCATGAAGTTATTTCAGGTAGCGCATCAAGCTCTGCAATGTTTGAATCAAGAGGTGCGCTCATGGTGGATGAAAATTACCGTGCTGAGGGTATGAACATGTCTGTGCCATTAAAAGATTCAACCATTATCACGCAACATGCAAACCAACTACGCTGCCCCCTGCCACTCTATCAATCCGCGCTGCAACAATACCTTGCAGCCGCCGCCCAGGGCCTTGATGACATGGACGCCTCGGTTGTTTGCAAAGTCTTGGAACAAAACGCAAATGCAGAACGCGATAAATCAGAGCCTAATAAAAAATAACTTCTAAACCTGAGTTTTATTTTCTGAGGAACAAGCGGTGTGGTAAAGACAAACTATCTGCCATCGGCGACAAAAGCGGTTCTTTCCTCCCCTGGATTTGGTATGCTAGTAGCACCTTAAAATAAAAAGCGTTTAAGATGATTGATCTCTATACATGGCACACGCCCAACGGACGTAAAGTTTCAATTTTGCTGGAAGAGCTTGGGGTAGAGTATAAAGCCCATCCAATCGACATATCCAAAGACGAACAATTCGCGCCTGACTTTCTCGCTATCGCGCCCAATAACCGCATACCAGCAATCGTTGACAACGAAACGAATATATCCATGATGGAAACCGGCGCCATCATGCAATATCTGGCTGAAAAGTACGGTAAGTTTTTATCCACAGACCCTGAAACCCGTTGGGCAACTATTGAATGGCTTAACTGGCAGATGGGTGGCTTAGGCCCCATGGCAGGCCAGACACACCATTTTGTTAAATACAATCCTGGTAAGTCACAATACGCTGAAGAACGATATCAGAATGAAACTAAGCGCCTATATGGCGTGTTAGAAAAGCGGCTCGATAACCGTGATTTTATCGCCGGCGATTATTCCATTGCCGATATGGCTTGCTGGCCATGGATATCACGATTTGAGTGGCAGGGAATTGAACTGAAAAAATATAAAAATCTTAGCCGCTGGTATACCGCTATAGCGGAACGCCCAGCAGTAAAAAAAGGTTATCACATTCCAAAATTCACTACAGATATACCCATGCTCTAAATCGAGTCAGACACACCATTGCAACACGGCATCTCGCAATGCTGTGTTGCATATGTGTTTGTATAATAGTTACATCCTATTGCAGTGCCTGTAAAACCAGTCACTAGACTGTGAGTAGCGTAGACCCTGTGGTGGTACCAGCCTCAAACTCAGTATGAACATCAGCAATCTCTGCTAGCGGTCTCCTCTGATCGATGGATACGTTCAACACACCCTTCTGTATTAAACTGAACACAGCGCTCGAAGATAACTCAAGATCTTCACGTGTGGCGACATAATTGGCCAGTGTGGGCCTACAAAAATACAGAGACCCAGCATGCTGCAATGTCGACGGAGATACCGCCGGTGCTTCACCGGTTGTTGCACCAAATGAGATAAAATAGCCACGCGGCGCTAATGACGCAATGGATGCATCAAACGATGCCTTACCCACCGAATCAAAAACCACTGATACGCCCTCACCGTCGGTTAGGGCCCTAACGCGTTCGGCAATGTCTTCACTGTTACGATCAATTGCCTCGCTATAGCCGTGCTTTAGAATGGCCTCACAGTTATCAGCGCCGGATGTAACGCCTATCATGCGGGCACCGATGTGCTTACCCCATTGCCCGGCAAGGTGCCCAACACCACCCGATGCTGCGTGAAATAAAACAGTCTCACCGGCTTTTACAGGATACGTACGGCACATCAGGTATTCAACAGTCATGCCTTTCATCAACACCGCGGCCGCTACGTCATCAGAAATACCGTCAGGTATCTTTATCATTCGGGCTGCAGGTGCATTTCGGTGTTGTGCATAAGCGCCTAGCACAGGCCCATACACCACTCGATCACCGATCTTTAAATCACTGACCCCAGATCCAAGCTCTACCACCTTGCCTGCCGCTTCTAAGCCTAAGCCTGAAGGCAGTTCTAGCGGATAGTAACCCGACCTTTGGTATACATCCATGTAGTTCAGGCCAATGAACGATTGTTCAAGCGTCACTTCACCTGCTGCTGGTGGTGCCAGATCGACGCTGCTCATTTGCATCACATCAGTCGAACCTTGTTTGTTTAAAATTATGGCGTTAGTTTTCATTTTGTATCCAAAATAGTATTCAGTCTGCTTACATCAGTTCGAGATTTTATGTGGAATCTATCAAGCGCTTTCAACCAGAATTAAATCCACCTCTCCTGCGCCGTCGCGTCTGTTAGCGGCAGCTGCCTGATACTCATCCGAATTAAAGCAGGCTTCTCCCTGCTCAAGAGATGCAAATTCGATGACAATAAAGCGTTTAAATTTATCGGTACCTTCAAGAATTTTGAAGTCACCACCTCTTGCCAGTATATTGCCCCCGTGTTGCTCAATTATCCCCGGCACCAGGTCGGTATAACGTTTGTAAGCAACAGGTTCAATGACGTTTGATCGGGCTACCCAATAGGCTGGCATAGTAATCTCTCTCCAGAATCGTAAAAATCAAAACAGAAGCGTAGGAAGATAATTTGCTATCTGTGGAAACATGACAATTGAAACAATGCCAATCAGCATAATTATCCAGTACGGCACCGAACTCTTGAATATTTGACTCACACTGACAGTTGTATCTTGTATAGCGGCTTTTACGGTATAAACCAGTAAGCCGAAAGGGGGTGTCAACAAGCCTGCTTCAATGGCAAGAATACCAATCACCGCAAATGCAATACGATCAAAACCAAGCGCCGTAGCCAATGGTTCAAAGATTGGCACGGTCAGCAGCATAATGGAAATCGAGTCAATCACCATCCCGAGTAAAAACCACACAAAAATTATCAGCCCCAATATAACGTAAGGCGATAAACCCGAATTCAAAAAGAAGTCCTGAATAGCGGAGGTGACGCCCGTCATCGCCAGTGTCCTTGAATACAATGCCGCGGCCAGTAACAAAATTAGAATGGGTGCAGCTGTTTTACCTACAGAAAAAATTGCCTCTAACAGCTGCTTTTTACGCATGCCCTTGGCGAAGGCAAACAGCAGTGCCAGAGCAGCTCCAGCGCCAGCTCCCTCAGTTGGTGTGAATATACCAAACCAGATACCGCCCAACACGCCCAGGATGATAAAGGCCATTCCGGCGATACTAAAAAGTATTTGTGGCCTGCTGGCGATGTTTTCAGAAACGTCAGGGTTGTCGTTTATTTTTTCAATGTGAGCTCCCTCGCCTGCCAGTTCCGGATTTAAAATCACCGAGCCAACGATATACAGTAGATACAAGGTTGCTAAAAGAATACCAGGTAGAATACCGGCAAGAAATAACTGACCAATAGACTGCTCAGTCAGTATTCCCCAAACTATCATCAGAACACTCGGTGGTATTAGCATTCCTAGACAACTGGAACCTGCAATTGCACCCAGTGCAAACCCCCTGTGATACCCATGTGCCTTCATCTCGGGGT
>CAYSZH010000011.1:0-51864 GCA_964435305.1 uncultured Granulosicoccaceae bacterium | reverse complement strand
CTGGAATAACACACGTCGTTATGCAGATGATCTTGTCACATTGCGCGAAGAGCAGGGCGTTAACGTTTACCGCACTCCAGATAGTGTTATGGAAGCCCAGCTTGTAGCATGGGATAAAGTTGTTGAGCGTATGTCAGGTCAGGATGAATTTTTCGCTAAGGTTATTGAGTCTCAGAAGGGCTATGCTGAAAGCGTCATGAACTACCTCAACCTCAACCAGCCAGACTACAAACTCGCGTATAAGCATTACTTCGGTTAATCCTTAGCGATCATTAGTTTGTTCTACAGCAACGGGAACCCATTTGGGTTCCCGTTTTGCCTTGCTTATAAAGTTGGAGTAATGTCGCGTGACCAAGCTTGTATATGCCATTGAGAGTTTAAGTATCTGGACTGGCCGAGCATTTGGCTGGTGTATTCTGATATTGACGCTCTCCGTTTCGTATGAGGTGTTTGTTCGTTATGTATTAAACTCACCTACCGTGTGGGCGTTTGACATGATGGTACAAATGTACGGCGCCTTGTTTTTAATGGCAGGCCCTTATTGTCTTGCGCAAGATGGTCATGTGCGTGGAGATGTTCTCTACCGGCTCTTTCCTGTGCGCATGCAAGCGCTTATCGATTTCGTGCTTTATCTATTGTTTTTCTTTCCAGGCATGCTGGCCCTGTTCTGGTATGGCGCTGAGATCGCCCAGGATTCGTGGCGCTACAAAGAAGTGAGCTGGAATAGCCCGGCACGTATTCAAATTTATTTTTTCAAAACCTTAATACCGCTTGCCGGTTTTTTACTGATTCTTCAGGGAATTGCAGAATTGATTCGTTGTTGGAAGGCAATGCGAACAGGTGTATGGATGGCTCGCCTGGATGATGTGCGTGAGACAGAAGACGCTCTGATGGCTGAAACCGCGCAAGTGAAAGCCGATTAGCGTCTCTGCTGATGAGCTGAACCAAGTTAGTGCATTTATTGAACCTTAACCTGAGTTGATCGAATAGTGACAAATCCTGAAGTCGCCATACTGATGTTGTGTTTGTTTATCGTCCTGGTATTGCTGGGCTTTCCGATAGCGTTCACATTGCTTGCTATGGGTGTTGGCTTTGGTTACTACGCTTACTATACCGAAGGTTCTGTTGAAACCTTATCGGATGTGTTTAGTAACCAGATTTTTTATCTGCTTAATCAAAATACGTATTCGGTAATGGAAAACGATACGCTCGTTGCCATACCGTTGTTTCTGTTTATGGGGTACGTCGTTGAACGTGCCAATATCGTTAATCGGCTTTTTTCATCGTTGAATTTAGCGGCCCGAAATTTACCTGGCTCAATGGCGATAGCCGCCCTGATTACCTGTGCTGTTTTTTCAACGGCCAGTGGTATTGTTGGTGCAGTGGTCACGCTTATGGGCTTGCTCGCTTACCCTGCTATGGCCAAAGCTGATTATCGACAGGATTTTGCGGCCGGTGTGATTTGCGCTGGTGGTACCTTGGGTATATTGATTCCACCGTCAATCATGCTGATTGTATACGCGGCAATTGCTGAGCTTTCGCCTTTGCGCCTATATGCGGCAGCCGTATTCCCGGGCATGTTGCTCGCGGGTATGTACATAATTTATGTCATCTTCCGGGTGTATTTAAACCCGTCAATCGCCCCCAAACCGGTGGTTGATCCGACTATTTCGCGTGGTTATATTTACTGGCAATTGTTTACCTCATTTGTGCCACTCACCGTATTAATTATGCTGGTATTGGGTTCAATACTGGGCGGACTCGCTACACCTGCGGAGGCGGCAGCAATGGGAGCAATGGGTGGTTTGGTGCTAGCAGTGCTGTACCGCTCCTTGACCTGGACAAAGGTTAAAGAGTCAGTCTTTTTAACCGCCAAGGCGACCGCAATGGTGTGCTGGTTGTTTGTTGGTTCCTGGACCTTCGCCTCAATCTTTTCCTACCTCGGTGGCCACGACATTATTGAGCACTGGGTGTTGGCCATGGAACTCAAGCCATGGCAGTTTCTGGTAATGGTGCAGCTGATAATCTTTGTGCTTGGCTGGCCACTGGAATGGTCAGAAATTTTGATTATTTTTGTCCCAATATTCTTACCGATGCTCGATACCTTTAACGTAAACCCGTACTTCTTTGCAATGCTGGTTGCACTTAATTTGCAAACATCGTTTTTGACACCACCAATGGCAATGTCGGCTTATTATTTAAAGGGCGTGCTCAAGGGGCAGATAGAGCTGATGCAGATATTCAAGGGGATCATGCCTTATCTTGGTATTGTTATATTTTGTATGGTGCTAATGTATGCATTCCCGGGTATCGCTCTGTGGTTGCCAGATCATTTGTTTGGCGAGTACATCCCGTAGGTGACGGATTACTAATCGCGTGAGTAAACAAGATCAGTTGCAACTGGATACGGTACGGCAGTGTGTAAAGCATATTTCGAGCGGTGAGCTTGAGTCTGTTGAACTGGCTGAACACCACTTACAGTTAATCGACCAGAGCGATGCGGACATTCAGGCCTGGCAAAGTATCGATCCGGATAGAGCACGTCAGACGGCAGCGGTGCTTGACGATATGCGTCGTCGTGGGCAGCCACTTGGCGCATTACATGGCATTCCTGTCGGCGTCAAAGATATTTTAGATACCGCCGATTTACCAACAGAATATGGTTCGCCGATTCATACGGCTCATCAGCCGACGAGTGACTGCCGCGTTGTTGAAAAACTCAAAGAAGCGGGAGCATTGGTGCTTGGCAAAACGGTGAGTACAGAATTTGCGTTTATGCACCCATCGAAAACGCGAAACCCACATAATACGAAGTTCAGCCCCGGTGGATCCTCCAGTGGGTCGGCAGCCAGTGTCGCGGCAGGCCATGTCCCGCTTGCCATTGGCACACAAACCAACGGCTCTGTTATCCGTCCTGCATCCTTTTGCGGTGTGTATGGGTTTAAACCATCCAATGGCATCATTTCCCGACGTGGTGCTTTCGAAACATCGCCCACCTTGGATCAGATCGGCTTTTTTGGGCGCGATTTGGCTGATGTTTCGTTATTGGCCGATTCGCTTGCAGGGTTTGATTCAGAAGACAAGGCCTCTTATCTCGCGCCAAAGCCTGGCATGCTGCAAGGGTATCTCTCGGATGTGCCGGTACCGCCAGCACTCGTCTGGATCGATATGCCGTATGCCAATCTCTATTCTGAAGATGTTGTCGAAGGCTTCGAAGAGTTGCTTGAAGCGCTTGGCAGCGCTGTTGAACGAATCCCGGCTCCCCAATCGTTTTCGGCCTTATTGCCATGCCACAAAGTGATCCACGAATATGAAATTGTGCGTGCTTTACAATCTCAAATAGAAAACAATTGGGACGGAATCAGTGACACCATCAAGCCAACATTGACGGCAGCGAAATCTCATACAGATGAAGCCTATCAGGAAGCATTAACTGTAAGAGAAGCTGCCATGGATTGGTTTGTCCAGTTTTTTAATGATTATGATGCGATAGTGACACCTTCGGCACTGGCAGAAGCACCACTTATGGGCAGTACTGGCGATCCGGTTTGCTGCACAATCTGGACGCTTTGCGGATTGCCTTGTATTAATTTACCATTGCTTAGCGGTGCTAATGACTTGCCTGTAGGTGTGCAGCTAGTAGGTGCGTACCGACAGGATGATCGATTGATGCGCACCGCCAGGCACGTTCTTGAATCACTACAACCCCCACGAGAGGCGTAACGATGATTTCACGTAAACTCAATATCATTATGGGCATTATAGGATTCGCACTACTCGCAACCTTTGTCATTGGCCTGTCCAAAAGTATTTCGTCCGGCTTCGCAGGTTTTATGGGCGGATTACCCTTTGCTATTATTGTTGGATTTGTATTGCTGCTGGCCTTATACGATTTTTACGACAGTGCGCTTAAGAAACGTAAAAAATGAGCAAACCCCGAATATGGATTACGCGCAAGCTTTCTGCAAATACTGAGGCGAGAGCTAGCCGAGATTATGATGTTGTTTTAAACCCGGCTGATACACTCAGTACAGCTGATGATATTGTTCGAATGAGCGCTGAAGTAGACGCCATTATTCCATGCCATTCTGAAGGTTTTGATGCTGCGACAGTGGCGCGACTAAACCCTCGGTTAAAAATAGTCGCCAACCATTCAGTTGGCGTTGATCACTGCGACCTTGATGCGTTTAAGAAGCAAGGTATATGTGTTACTAACACCCCTGATGTGCTATCCGATGCCACAGCTGAAATCGCGATGCTGTTATTACTTGGCGCGGCACGGCGCGCTGCAGAAGGCGACAGCCTGGTACGTGCAGGGAATTGGAGTAGCTGGAGCCCCTCTTTTATGGTCGGAACCCAGGTGACCGGTAAACGAATCGGCATCGTCGGAATGGGCCGAGTCGGGCAGATCATGGCGCGGCGAGCACGAGGTTTTGATATGCAAGTGCACTATCACAACCGTAGTCGCTTAAACGCTGAAAAAGAGCAGGGTGCGACCTATCACGACTCTCTTGAGTCTCTGCTGAAAGTAAGTGATTTTTTAAGCCTGCATTGTCCAGCGAGTGACGATACCCGGAACATTATTAATGCCGATGCGATAGCCTTGCTGCCCGAGGGTGCCATATTAGTCAATACCGCCCGTGGTGCCCTGGTAGATGAGCATGCGCTTTTGAACGCGATTGAATCAGGAAAACTTGCTGCTGCCGGCTTGGATTGCTTTGTAGACGAGCCTGGCGGAAATCCTGGGTTTTCCACACATCAAAACATCATGATGCTGCCCCATATCGGTAGCGCCACGTTTGAAACACGCGATGCAATGGGGTATCGAGCGCTGGATAACATCGACGCCTTTTTCGCTGGATCAGTGCCCAGGGATAAGTTGGTCTAAGTCGATGCTTAAGGGCCTATCGCCCCGAATGCGAGTTTTATTTATTGGCGTTGCAGTACTGGTGTTGCTGCTGCTTCTGGCAACGTTGCTGCATTCACCCCCTAATGAATGGAGTCGCGCTCAATCGCTTGCGCTACAACTGCAACAGCTTGGTATAGTAGGTATCGCAGCCTTTGCGCTAATCACCGCTCTCGCAACATCGATAGGGCTGCCGCGGCAGCTATTTGCTTTTATCGGAGGTTATGCCTACGGTACGCTTGTCTCTTTGTTGCTGTCCAGTGTTGCAGCCATAGTCGGTTGCGCAATTACATTCTTTATCGCTCGACATTTTCTTGCTCGAAGGGTCAGCACGCGATATCCAAAGATCGTTGCGTGGTTGAACAACGCAATCGACAAAGATACGTTCTTGAAAATTATAATCTTGCGTTTACAACCGCTAGGCACAAATTTAATCACTAACGTTTGCGCGGGTGTGAGCAATATTTCCCTGCCTATATTCCTTGCCAGTTCCTGGCTAGGCTATTTGCCACAAATGCTTGTTTTCGCCCTGCTGGGCGCAGGTTTGCGAATTAATTCAAGTACACATTTAATTATTAGCCTGGTGCTGACGGCGGTGTCGTTTGTACTCGGAACAGTAGTGTATCGCCGTTATCGAATTTCATTATCGCCGTGATGTCAGCACATGCGCATCTAATATAGTAAACCTTAAAATGCCTGGATTAAGGCTTTTATGGTTTTGCGACCAGGGAAACAGGTGGAGCCGGTGTCGCTACTGTTGTTTGCGCAGCCGATTTCTCTATAGGCATCACTTGAACAATTGATTCCACATTGCGTACTTCAGGCATTGAATCTTCTGCTCTTACAAAACTTGGCACATAAGATCCAATGCGGAGTTGAACTAATACGGCATGCCCATCTGTACGTGTGTAGTATTGGCTCAGTGTATCTCGTAAACGCTTTGCCAGAACCCGAACTGATGGGTCATTTTGCGGATCGAATGTGGCGGGCTTTCCCAGAGCGTCTACCGCAACAGTGTAAGCTTTAATTCTATCAGCGTTGCCCTCCAGAGTTTGCATTACAACAAAGCGTAGGAACGCAGACATTTGAGGTGCGGCAGAAAACTTGGCATCTGAAAGAATAGTGTTGAGCGCATGTTCGACTTCAACTCGGTTGATAAGGTTTTGTTTTTCCATTGTCATAACAGTCCACTTGTATAAAGTTGGCCAGAAGAACGATTCAAAACACTTGCCTAACGCATGTATTATAAATCACAGGTGTAAACTTCGCTGCAAGATTAGTTCTAAAACTATCTAAATTTCGAATGTCTGTGTTACTTCTACTGATAATGTTTTCCTATGAACAGTGTTCATTTTTAGCATTCAGTAAAAAAGAAATTTTAAGACTCGTTTTAGGTGAATGTGAGTGTTCATAAAATATCCTTTTCTATAAAAAACATTTCGCACAATTGAAGCGACTGCTGAGATGACTGAGCTCTAAATACTTACTGCAAACACTTACTGTAAATTTAACGCAAACATTTATCTTTTAAGCTGATATCGATCAGCGCTTATAGCGTAACACTCATGCTAAGGGTTACATGGTAATGCAGAGCTTGCCATTGTTCTACTGCTAAATGTAACAGTATCAATTCCAACTGTGCGTATAGATCCGTAAAAGTACGAATATCCCGAATTTGTAGTCAATATTAAAGTGAAAGTACTCACTTGTATTAAGTTGGGATCACTATGTCTTAATAGCATGAAACATGGAGATTATAAGAAATTTAATGGTGTTGCTACAGTGGATAATTTTTAAACGGTATTTAATTTACCGAAACACCTATATAGAAGACAAAAGTTTCAGTTTTCTCTCAACGTATATTAAAAAACACTGTTTTTTTTATGTGGCTATGAGATCTGATAGGTAACCACGCGGACCGTTAATTAACTGGTTACTTCAGAGCTTATACGACCTGATTATTGCAAAGGCATGATTGTTCATTGCTGAGCACCTTTTAATTCTATGGAGTGAAAACAGTGTTAATCCTGACAAGACGAAAAAACGAACGAGTATTTATTGGTGATGACATCACGCTTGTTGTGCTTGGTATTGAAAACAACCGTATTAAACTGGGTGTCGATGCACCGAGCGAGCTTTCCATTCTGCGAGAAGAAATTGCAGGTAGAAAAACTTCAAACGCGCGAAAGGCAGCCAACGATACAGAGGTTGACGAAGCTAGCTTGTCAAAAAAACAAGGTTTGAGTTGAAGTAGCAGATCGCCACTACCGTGTTTCTACCGCCATCCTATTATTGGACTCACTAACCCTTGCAAGAGATAAAGCTCAGACGACGGTGCGATCATTAATCTTATGATTTTAGCTTTTAGCTTTTAGCTTTTAGTTTTTAGTTTTTAGTTTTTAGTTTTTGGGTTACCGGGAATCACATTTTCATTGAAGGCGGTTAAAGATCGATAACCACGTGTGATCGAATTTTCAGTTTTCGTTAGCAAGCCGTCTCTGCATGGATAAATGAACCGTTCTAATGTTCATCTCTTAGTCATGTCCAACTTTGTCTTGCTTGAATTACATGGGCGGCCTTTGATCATCGTAGTCGCTGGATGATTCGAGAAGACAGGAGCGCTCCTCATTCCCCCACAGCCAGGGAAAGATGGACCAGCCACCATAATCAAAATGCAATAGTGACGGACCTGCGATCAGCCTCTGTATGTGATATTTCGTGCTTGTCTTATGCTAAGCGGCACAATTTGTGCGGAGGACTGATCAATTGCTGCGGGGAGATTTCTGTCATCTGCGGTTCTTAGTTCAGGTTAAATAATGAAAAGCACCCTAAAAACGCTTTGTTTTACTGTTGGATTTCTTTGCGCTACGTCTGCACAGGCTTTTTTGCCAGTGTATATCGGCGTGGGAGCGGGTGTGTCCCGGCTAACGCCAGACACCGAAAATTCAGGGTACACGCTCGATGAAGAAAACGCCTTTGGTGGCGGAGTGGTTCTCGGCGTTGATCTTTCGCGTCGATTCAGTGCAGAGCTTGGGTTCCATATGCTGGGTGCGGCTGAGCTATCAAATGACAACGGCGCAACTGAAATTGGTTATAACGCGACATCCATAGGTGGATTGCTGTATCTCTTCGGTGACGCATCGGACATTGCCGAGCGTACTGGTTTAAACGGCTACATACGCCTAGGTGTCAATAACATGCAAAACGAACACACCATTCCATTGGAACGCGCGGACAATACGGCCATTTGGGCTGGAGCAGGAGTTGAGTGGGGCTTCAGTAAAAATTTTGGTTTGCGTGGCGAAGTGAGCACCTTTGACGGTGACGCTCAGTTTGCGTCTATAAGCCTTTTATTCCGACCTGGATCACGATCCGGTGGCGCAGGCAGACCACGCCAGCCGGTCTATGAAGCACCAAAGGCGGTTGAGCCTGAACGTCCAGAAGTAGAACTATTGCCACAGCAACCGACGAGCACTCCACCGGCGCTGCCAGCTCCATCAGCGCCAACGATCACGCCACAAGCAATTCCACAAGCGCCTGCACAGCCGCAACCAAGAGTACAGACGCCTGTCTTGTCCTGCGAGCCGCCAGCACCTTCAGAGCCTGCGGATGCCAGAGGCTGTGCGCTGTTTAGTGGTGTACTTGCCGGTGTCGATTTCGATTTTCGCTCTGCGAATCTCAGCACGTCTTCAGCAGCAGCACTAAACGCACTTGTACTAAAACTACAACAACACGCTTCGACTGTCATTGAAATTGCTGCCCACACTGAAGCGTTTTCAAGTCCGGCAGAAGCGAAGCAAATTGCCAGACAGCGCTCCATTGCCATTGCCCGGTATTTGACTCAGAACGGCATCTCGGTAAGCCGACTCAGAGCGCGGGCATTTGGTAATGTGCAGCCCCGAGCCGCAGAAACGACACCGGCAGGACGCGCACAAAACAATCGCATCGAACTGCGCGTGCTGCGCTAAAAATCAGCCCCGAAAACGAACCCGCCTAATACAACGCTTTTGTCAGTCTAATGGCGCTGATAGTTGAAGCTTTGACGCAGGTACTGCTGGGTGTGGAAATTGCTTTGTAGCATTTCGAAAAAGGTGTTCAAGCGCGTTCAGGGAAAACACAGATGATCCTAGGTTTTACAACACATCAATACGTAAAGGCTCGCAGCATATGCGCTGTGCCTGCATTGATCTGTGTGTCATTGCTGGTTGGTTGCTCTTCAATTGGTATTCCAGACAAGATTAAACTGCCCAAAATATCAATGCCTGATGTACCTGCAAATGATCCCTCATTTCGACCTCGAGTCTATGCGGGAATGTCTGTTGGGCGTTCGTCCTTAAAACCCGACACCGCTGGCACTGTCTTCACTGTCGATGAAAGTGGTGCTGCGGCATCGCAGTTTCGATTGGGTATGGATTTACACAACAAGCTGTCGGTGGAATTGGATACTGGTGTACTGGGTTCCGCTACTTTCGCTCAGGCAGGCACCGATGTCAGTTATACATCGGCAACAGTTTCCGCTTTAATTTATGGATTAACCGGTGTAAAAAACCGATCCAGGCGTGAAGGCTGGAGTGGATATGGTCGCTTGGGTTATTCGCTTGTTCAGCGGGCCTCGCAAGTGCTTCCGTTCGATACCAGTGATTCTTCTGTGCTTGTGGGTTTTGGCGCTGAGTATGGATTTAGAAATGGAATGGCGCTGCGCGCCGAATTAACTAGATTCGACAGCGAGGCCAACGTACTCGGTATTGGTGGAGTTTATCGTTTTGGACTCGCACCTAAAGCAATCGGGCAAGTGTTTGTAAAAGCAGCTAAGCCTGCACTCAGAAGCGGCAATACAGTTGTTGATGAAAGAGGCAGACCCCACAGCACAACGAGTCAGCAAATAGCGGGTTCATCTGCTCAGGCGGGCGGCCCGCCCGCATTGGGTGCAGCTCGCAAATGGAGCTCCACACCAAGTAAGCATGATATTGATGGTGACGGTGTAAAAAATGATTTTGATGTGTGTCCAAACACGGCTGCGCAAACGACGGTAGGCAGCACGGGTTGCGGATTGTTTGATGCCGTGCTCACCGAAGTCATTTTCAAGCCGGGTTCGCATTGGTTGACGCCTCGCGCGCGCGGTGCTCTGGATGCACTCAGCGATACTTTATTAGCTTTTCCTGAAGCGCGAGTGCAAGTCAGAGCACACACCGATAGTGATGGACCTGCAGATCTCAATATGAGCTTGTCGGTTCGCCGAGCAGAAGCGGTGGTTGAATATCTCACCGGGCTGGGTATTAATGAACTGCAACTTGAACCCAATGGGCTTGGCGAAGCTCAGCCACTCGATTCCAATGAAACCAAGGATGGGAAAAAGCGCAACCGGCGGGTTGAATTGGTAACGCTACCAAATTTACAGGCTCAGATTTCCGGAAATGAGGTGGATCTTGCTGAGGTGAATCTAACTAATGCACCCGGTACCGCCACAATGGCCGATAAAAACACAGCATCGATTATCGCTAGCGCAAGCGCTCCAGCAAAACGGCCAGAACAACCTGTTTTCCCAGCTATGTCAGGTGTGAAAATAAAGCCCCTGCCAAAATCGGCTTATGTTGTGGGATCCACCCTCGGCGGCATTGTTCCAGGGGTTAAGTTTGTTGCTCAATCGTCCAGGCTTTCAGACCTAGGCCGTCAGGCTTTAGGGCCAGTGCAGCAGGAATTGGAGCGATTCGCGCGGGTGCGTGTGGCCATCATGGCGCACACCGACGATACCGGCAATGCAAATGCGGAACTGTCGCTCTCGAAGGAGCGTGCCAGAGCTGTAATCAACCATTTAGTTGGGCTTGGTATAGACCCAGCTCGCCTGGAAGCTGAAGGCTATGGTTCGACATTGCCGCTGGCCCAAAATGTCACCGAAGCGGATCGAGCCCGAAATCGCCGAGTTGAGCTGCGTATATTGCCTTAGTGCTTAATTTTTATATTTTATTGCAATCGTTTTTGGATCGAGCCGGTCAGTGCCATTGCGATCCAGTTCCGCTCGTAAACTCTCCCTGAAAGGGTTTGAATCTGGGGCTCTAGGGATTTAACGCCATTGCATTATTCGTGGCGTTCAGATCCATTCCGCCCGATCCTGGCATCTCAATACCCAAATACGTGTCAACACGGTGACACCCGTCGCGCTGTCCACGCTTCTGACCTGTTATTGTTTCCGACTGTCGGGCATTTGACTCTTTGAAAACGCGAACTGATCGGTGTTCCGCGCCCCGGTTTTGTGTTTCGTGCCTGTTATGGCAGATCCTAAAACAAGATAGGCAATAAATACTGCGTTAGCAGTGAGTGGACAATTATGGTGAGAACAATCCAAAGGAAAAATACGGGTGCTGGTGCCCGAACGACAATGCTGGCGTCTGCACTGTTGGCTATGGCTGTGCTGGCGCCAGTAAATCTGGTGCAAGCAGATGCGCTTGGTCAAGCCACACAGCGCAGTGCAGACGGGCCAGACAACGACGCCGATGGCATTCGTAACCAAGATGACCTTGATGACGATAACGATGGCATCCTGGACATTTACGAAGGTGGTCTCGATGAGGACGGTGATGGTGTACCGGATGCAGGCGCACTTGATACAGATGGCGATGGCACTCCCGACGTGCTCGATCTTGATAGTGACAACGACGGTATCCTCGACAACCTGGAAGCACGGCAAGATCGTGAAGCTGTAAATGCGCTCGATCTAAACCCGAACGGTGCAATCGATATTGCATTCCCGGTTGGGGAAAACGGCATCGCTGACGCGATCGAAACTGAACCCGATTCTGGTGTGCTGATTTATGCATTGCTCGATAGCGACGATGATGGTCGGCCGGATTATCGTGACTCTGATAGTGATAACGATGGCATATTTGATATCACCGAAGCAGGTGGTATGGATAACGATGCAACAGGCACACTTGATAACTTTGCTGATGGCGATGGCAAAGGTGTGGATGATGCGGTGCAATCGGCAGCTCTACCGGTGTTTGATACTGACGGTGATGGCATTCTGGATTTTCGTGATAAAGACTCAGACAACGATCAGATCCCGGATGCGGTTGAGAACTTTGGCGGTGAACCTAACAATCCTGTTGACACTGATGGTGATGGTGCTGCCGATCATCGAGAAACGGACAGTGATGGCGATGGCCTGAGCGATACCGTTGAAGCTGGCAAGATTCCAAGCGAGCCAGATGACGTTGACGGTAATGGCATATGGGATTTTCGCGAAGCCGTGAGTGCCAGCAACCAACAGCCTGATAGAGATGCTGATGGTATCGGCAATATTGATGATCTTGATGATGACAACGATGGCATTCCTGACGTTCTGGAAGGTTTGGTTGATGAAAATGGTGATGGCGTTGCTGACGACGCATCGCGCGACACTGATGGTGACGGCACACCTGACGTCAATGATCTGGACAGCGATAACGATGGCTTGCTGGATAATCGCGAAGCGCACCCCGATTTCAATGTAGTAAACGGCTTGGACCAAGTCGTAAATGGTGCAATTGATCTTTTTAAAGAAGTGGGTGAGCGCGGTGAAGTGGGTGAAAACGGCATTGCCGATGTTATCGAAACCTCAGCCGATTCCGGTGTTTTGAATTTTGAAATTCAGGATACCGATGGCGACGGAACACCTGACTTTATCGATCTTGACAGTGATGGTGATGGCATTTTTGATTTGATCGAAGCGGGTGGCGTTGATGCCGACGGCAACGGTCAGATTGATAATTTTGGTGATGCCGACGACAAAGGTGTGGATGATACAGTGCAGGCGAGTGCTTTGCCTGTATTTGATACTGACTCAGACGACACGGCCGATTATCGTGACACCGATTCAGACAATGATGGTTTGCCCGATAGTCTTGAAGCCGGTAGCGACCCATCTAATCCAATTGATTCGGATAACGATGGTGCCGCCGATTTTCGTGAGTTGGATTCGGACGGGGACGATATTCCCGATAACGAAGATTTCGATAACAGTGGTGTTATCGAACCACCATTGCCACCTATCAGTGCCGATGTCGATGGCGATGGTGTCATGAATGAAGACGATCTTGATGATGACAACGACGGCATCACCGATGACATTGAAGGTAACGAAGACAGCGACGGCGACCGCACCCTTAATCAGTACGATTTGGACAGTGATAATGACGGTATCACCGATATAACTGAAGCTACAGCGCTTATCGAATTCATTGCACAGCTAGATGTTGACTCCGATGGCAGGCTGGATGCGCCAGTAGGAGAAAACGGTATAGCCGATGCATTGGAGTCGACACCTGATTCAGGTACGACTATCTTCATAGTAGCCGACAGCGATGGCGACGGTGTTCCAGACTTTAAAGACCTGGATAGCGATAACGACAGCATTTATGACACCACTGAAGCAGGGCGTCCAAATACTGGCGGTAATGGCAGGCTGGATGGTGCAGAGTTCACCAATACAGCGGGTCTGGCAGGTGCAGCCAATGGCAACTTGCTGGACACTGACAACGATGGAATTGTAGATAATCGTGATTTAGATAGTGATAACGATGGCATCACAGACCTGTTAGAGGCTGGTGGAATCGACGTTGACGGCAATGGCCGTGTAGATGATTTTACGGATCTTAATGGCGATGGTGCCGAAGATGGTCTACAACGAATTGTTATAGAAATAGTTGATACCGATTTTGACACCATTCCGGATTATCTTGATCTGGACAGTGATCAGGACAGTTTATCTGACGTGCTTGAGAGTTTGGGCATGGAATTTGATCAGGATAACAACGGTACGCTCGACGTTTTTACTGACAGTGACGGAGATGGGCTTGATGATTTTCTGGCAGCCGGTCCGGTAGGTGTTAATGACACAGACCGAGACGGTATACCAGATCAAGTCGATTACGACAGTGACGGTGATGGCATGAGCGATCTGATCGAAGCAGGCGGCACCGATGTAGACGGTAATCGCATGGTGGATGTACTGCTCGACACAGATGGTGACGGAGTCCCGGATGTTGTGGACTTTGATTCTGTCGGCAATGAAGACGCTGATGGCGACGGTATAGCCGATTTCGCTGATGTGGACTTTACAGGTGGTACCGATACTGACAACGACGGCATAGACGATATGCTCGATCCTGACAGTGACGGTAATGGCTTTGTTGGTCCAGCATCGGGTGAAAACGGTGTACTGGATGATGGACAAGGTACACCGGTCCAATTGCCAGATAGCGATAGCGACGGTACACCTGATGTGCAGGACTCATTTTTACCTGTCACCACTATTGAGACTGATGACAGTGGAGGCGGGTTTGGTTGCAATATTGTGTCTGCCGATAATGGCAGCAAGGATCCTTGGATGATACTTATGTTTGGAGCAGCTTTAATGTCACTGCTTATACGCACACGTAGGAGAGCCGCTCTGCGGCTTTCCTCCGACGCCAAAGGCCTGCGTAACGCAGGCCTTGTTCTTCTAGCCGGCGCGTCATTGACGCTCAGTGCCTGTAGCGCCATTGGTTTAGGTGGCGGGCAGGATCGGGGTGGTTCCGATCACAAGGCACGTGTCTATATCGGAGGTGGTGTGCTTGTAAGTAATTTAGAGCCGGATGCAGACAGTCAACCCGGCGTCACTGTTGACGAAACACAAAGTGCTGGTGGCACTTTACAACTTGGTTACGATATCAGTAACCGTTTTTCAATTGAAGCGCACGGCTCTGATTTAGGCGAGGCAACATTCGATCCGCCAGCTGGTGCAACGGTAGGTTATCAAGTGGGCGGTCTCAGTGCCCTGGTGTACGGTTTTAATGATTCAGGTGACCGTTCGCGAAGAGAAGGTTTTTCAGTTTTTGGACGTCTTGGTGGCGGTACTATGCGTAACCAGGGTGAGGGCGTGCGATTCGAGCGCGTTAACGATTTTCATTTATTAGCAGGGCTTGGCCTTGAGTACGGGTTTGAAAGCGGATTAGGTTTGCGAGCAGAAGTCGTATCGCATGACAGCGACGCACAATATGCGCAACTGGGTTTAGTATATCGAATTGGTGATGCGGGCCGTCGTGGTCGCTTACGCGTTCCAACGCCTCCACCAGTACCGGCTGCACCTCAAGTCAACACAACACCATTACCAGCAGCACCAGAACCCGCTGCAGCACCATTGGATTCTGATGCAGATGGCGTTATCGATATTCAAGATAATTGCCCAAGCACACCTATTGGTCGTCCAGTCAATTCGGTAGGTTGTGAATTATTCAACGGCGTTATCGAAGGCATTAATTTCGAATCAGGATCAGACAGGCTAACCAGTGATTCAGTCGATATTCTTAGTGGTGTTGCAACAACACTTCGTCAGTACCCTGACATCCGCGTGTCGGTAGAAGCGCATACGGATAATCAAGGTTCTGCTGAAAGCAATCTGCAGCTGTCAAAACGACGTGCAATTGCCGTTGCTCGCTTCCTTGTAGAACAAGGGGTGGAAGGAAATCGATTGCGGCCACAGGCGTACGGCGAATCACAACCTCGTGAAACTAACGACACGGCAGCGGGTCGTTTGCGTAACCGACGAGTTGAGTTCCAAGTCGTAAACTAGACGCTAGCTAATGCGGGCCATTTTAAATGGCACGCGGTAACGAAAAAGCGTCCCTGCTCTCTTACGAGCAGGGACGCTTTTTTCGTTAACCACACCCCATTTTTATGTGACCGAAATGTGAATAAATAAACGAATTGTCAAAGTCGTGATGACGCCTGTGATTGCAGTGGAAATTTGTTGCATACTGCTGTTCTATGGGTAAGAAAAATACATATCTGCGTTGTGGTAAGCCAATTCCCGCATTGCGGCAATTTAAAATTGGCCTATTGGCTTGTGTTGCCTCGTTACTTGTTTGTCAGTTGGCGTATTCCAAGGAGGAGAATAACGCTTTTACTAATGTGTCTGGCGTTGACACAACGGACTTGTTAAGTGCTGGCTATACTTTACGATCAGGTCTTGCTGGTGATAACGATGGAGACGGTATTGAAGACGGTACCGACATCGACGACGACAACGATACCATACCCGATTCTATAGAAGGCCTTAATGATTCTGACGGCGATTCTATTCCTGACTGCTATGACCTTGATTCTGATAACGATGGTATTACCGATTTAATTGAAGCTATTGGTGATGTTGCCTTGCAACAACTAATCGATGCCAATAACGACGGTGTTGTCGATGCATCCATTGCTGTTGGTGCAAACGGACTGGCTGATATTATTGAAACCAGTGAGGAATCATCTTTATCGATAACCGGTATGTCCGATCATGATCGAGACGGCGTTCTGGATCAGCAAGATCTTGATTCTGACAACGATGGCTTACCCGATGTTGTAGAAGCGGGTAGCCAGGATAACGATCGCGATGGTTTGTTCGATCGTTTTCGCGACCTTGACGCAAACGGCCTTGCTGATCAGCTTCGAGCGTTTCCCATTGAGATACAAGATTCCGATAACGACAACACGGCAAACTATATCGATTTTGATAGTGATAACGATGGCCTGACAGACCGTTTCGAAACGGCGGGTGTTGATACTGATTTTGACGGCCAGATTGATGATTTCCGAGACATCAATGTAGATGGTCTCGACGATAGGTACAACGGTGTAAGAGATCTAATTGTCGATACAGATAGCGATTCTCTGCCGGACTATTTAGACCCTGATAGCGATAACGATGGGCTTGGTGATGCGGACGAAGCCATTGGCTTTGTTGCTATGTCAAATGCAGAGCAGACCGAATTTAACCAAGAGGTGCAGAGCATTGGCGCTGATGCTTCAGAGGGCACACGACCTGAGCAAATTGTGTTGATCACTGGTGAGAGCGGCGGCTTTTTTGGATGCGCGGTATCGTCACTTAAACACGATGGCAATAAAGGCAATACAGATCCTCTGTTTATCCTGCTCATATTGACAGCTTTGTTAATATTAATGAAAAAAACACTGTTGCCAGGAAAGGCAGGCTTTGGTCGTTTAGCACTGATCCGTTGTTTAATGACCATTGTCATTGGCGGGCAGCTTACTTCCTGTGTCAACGTAGCAAGCAACAGCGCGGGTGCAAATATACAACCCTATGTTGGTGTTGGTGTTGGTGCCAGCTTTCTTAATGCTGACACCAGCGGTACCGATCTGGAACAAGATCGCGATATCAGTGCTGCAGCGCAATTAACTTTGGGTTCTCAGTTCAGCCCTTACTTTGCGGTTGAAGGACGTCTGGCCGATTTGGGAGAGGCGACCTTTACTAATGGGCAGGCGGTCGGGTATCAAATTGCTGATGCATCAGCGCTGGCACAGTTCAGTAAAAACCGTTTGCAAGGTTTTGCACGCCTGGGTGTTGGGATTCTTAACAATGATGGTGATATAGCAACGGAGCAACTTAATCGCTTTCACCTGGTTTTGGGCGCGGGCGCAGCCTATAGCCTGACACGAGGGTGGTCGGTGCGGGCCGAATGGATGGGGCATGATGTGGATGTCGCGCACGGTCAGCTAAGTTTGTTGTACCGTTTCGGACGTTCCAGTTCACCACCACCACCTCGTGTGCTGGTCGAAGACCGACAACAGAATACAGTAGAACCCAACATCATAGCTGCTACGCCAGCGCAGCCTGAGCCCGCAGTCGCACCGGCTGCGCCGCTTGCATCTACTGCGCCCGTTGAACCCGTCTTATCGGCTGTACCAGCCGCCAACTCGAATCCGATTGGAAGCAATGCTTCCATTGAAAGCACCGTTGCTTCCAGTACGAGACCAGCAGTACCGAACAGTACATTGGCGGTTGAGCCCGCTAACCCGCCGCCAACTCGCTCGATTGAAATACCGCAGCCGGTAGCAGCACCTGGTTCACTTCAAGAGATAGAGTCAACGGTGGCCACGCAAACTGAGCTTATAGTGGAACCAGAGCCCGAGCCGCAAAACGAACTGGCTGCAGCTATTACTAGCGCAGATGCCGTCGAGATTGTCGAGCCAGGCGATGTCAATGCCCCAAACTCTATCGGGCCAGACACGCAAACCCAGCTTGCATTGGCTACACCATCCGACTCAATTGCACGCTTGCAAATTACCCCTGTGCCTCAAAATAGACCTGACTCACGTCTTAGACCATTGATTTTAGAGCCGATTGACACGAATCCTGAAAAAATTGCCCAACTCGGCACTGTTGATGCATCTGTTTCGTGCGAGAGCTTACCTGCCGGCACTCCGGTGTCAGCAGATGGCTGTGCGTTGTTTGGTGGACCCGTTCCCAAATTAACCTTTGGGGACGATACGGCCGAATTAACCAGCAGCGCAGAAGAGGTATTGGATGAAATGGTGTTGGCGCTTAATGACGATAAGGAAATAAGCCTTACTGTTGCGACGCATACTGGGGCATCGGGCGATTCACAATCGGCGATGTTCTTGTCTCGGCAACGCACATTGTCGATAATCCGCTACCTTTCTGAAAACGGTATTGATACATCCAGGCTTAAGCCTGAGGCTTACGGAGACACAGTGCCACTGAAGGGCACTGCCAATCAGGGCGATAACGATCGAGTAGAAATTTATATTCGTTGATGTGGTCCCTGTGTCATCAACGAACAAACAGCAATTATTGCTAAGTGAAAGTTAGGAACAGGAAAAAGGCATGTTTAAATTGAAACCTCTTGCAGCGTCAATTGCGGTCATTCTATATTTGCCGTTACTCGCCAACGCATCCGATACGGGCGATGCACCGGCAACGTACGGTCTTGCGACCCACGAAGTAGTGGCTGGCGCACCTTTCATTGGCGATAACCCGCCAGATGACAATGACCCAGTTAATTCAGTGCTGGCAGATGGTGATGATAACGAAGTTGGTGGCGATGATGAGGATGGTGTTTTTGGGCACCCAGTTTTGGTTCAAAATGCCAAGTCTTACTCTACCAATGTCTTTGTATCCAACCCGACTAACGCACCAGCTAACTTGGTTGGTTGGGTTGATTTCGACGGCAATGGTGTTTTCGATCCTGACGAAGCAACCTCGGATATTATTCCGGCGGGTGCTGATAATGTTAGAATCAAACTTGTATGGCCAGATCTTTTCGGGCTTTCGACAGATTTTTTCGGCCCTACTTATGGACGTTTTCGCGTTAGCTCTGACCCAATTAGTCCCGATGATGCCACAGCATCATTTGCGGACGGTGAAGTTGAGGATTATACGTTTCCAATTGTTGAAGACAGCGACGGCGATGAAGTCCCCAATACCGAAGATTTAGACAACGACAATGACGGGATTCCAGATGCCGTGGAAGACCCATTGGGTAACGATGGTATTGATGGTAATGATCTGAATACCGATGGTGACGCTTTCCCTGACTACCTGGATACCGATTCAGACAACGATGGCATTCCTGATTTTATAGAAGCAGGTAACGATGCAAATAACCCTGTGGATACCGATGGTGACGGCGATCCGGATTACATCGATACCGACTCTGACAACGACGGGAATTTAGACAGCCAGGGTATCCCAGGTGATACCGATCGCGACGGTATACTCGATAGCGACGAAGGCACTGGTGATACAGATGGCGACGGTATTTTGAACATCAATGATATCGATTCAGATAACGATATCATCCCAGATGCAATCGAAAGAGGTAACGACCCTGCAGGCCCTGTCGATACTGACGGCGATCTTATTCCTGATTTTCTTGATCTGGACAGTGATAACGATGGTATTCCAGATATCTGGGAAAGTAATGCAATAGAAGTATTTGTTCCGGCACTGGATATGGATAGTGATGGGCGTGCAGATTCGTCACTGCTGTTTGGTAACAACGGTTTTGTTGATGACGTTGAAACCGCTCCAGACACTGGCGTTCCGGTCTTTGCAGTACCTGATACAGATGGCGATACTGAGCGTGACTTCCGCGATCTTGACAGTGATGCCGATGGTGTTAATGATGTTGTTGAAGGCGGCGCTACAGACAACAACGGTGATGGTTTTGTAGATGGTTTTGCTGATACTGACTCCGATGGTATCCCTGATGTCGTCGACTTCAATCAAACCGGCGGTGTGGATACCGACGGTGACTCAATCGATGATGTAGCTGACATTAGCTTTGTCGCTGGCGATGATGTTGATGGTGATGACATCCTCGATAGCTTCGATGTTGATGCTAACGGTGATGGTATTGTCGATGGTATTCAAAACGATATTTTGTTTGCTGATGGTGGTGTCCCAGCAGATAACGATTTCGATTTTATACCGGATTTTCGTGACCCTGATGCTGATGGTTCAGGTGAACCGGATGATACTACCGCAGGTGATACCACCACTGGAAACACAACCGCAGGTGATAACACAGCGGGCGACACAACAGCAGGTGACACAACGGCTGGCGATACAACCACAGGAGATACCACAGCGGGTGTGACTGATGGTGGGCAAGCAACACCGACACCTCCCGTTGTCGACAACAGTGGCACGGCTAACAACACTACGGGTGTTGTAGAAACGGGCTTAAGTGGTGTCGCAGGATGTTCGGTAAGTGATGTGGCGAGTAAAGATCCCTTATTCCTGACTATCCTAATGAGTTGTGTAGCCTGGTTTGGTCTGCGTCGACGTCAGGCAAAACACATCCTGCAACGCATTAAGCGCAATGAGCGTTAATGCTTAAACGTGCTATGTGACCCGCTCCTGCCAGGGTCACGATTAACATCAAAAGCGGCGTCATTGAAAAGTGGCACCGCTTTTTTTTGGTGACTCGTCGGTGCCGACTAGCACACCAGTTCTTCGCTATATCCGTGCTTTTTAACTCATCATAAACGACACCGGGTTTTATCGGTAGGCCTGGTTTTTTTGCTCAGCCTGTGTCGTAGACGCAAAAGAAATGAAACTACGCAAATTAATTTTTTTAACTTGGCATAGTGTTAATTTGCTCACGCTTTTGCTTAGGCTTTGGCTCTTCGGCCTATTGTGTAGCGGCTGTATGTAATTCGCTTTTTTGAAGCGGTGGTAGATAAACTACATATGGCACTACAACAAGCTCACATTTGCCAGATTGTGTACAAATTTTAAAGACTTACCCCTTGCCAGCAGCTTCCTGTCTTGTATAGTTCGCTTCCTTTCAGCCGCTAACTTACGTTTGGTGTGTTCAAGTTTTTTGTTAGCTGTATTAGCTCTTCACAGGGAGAATTAGGATGAATTTGCCGGCCCAGATTACTGCAACCGGAATCGATCTTTCAATCTACGGTATCCGCGATGCCTTGGACGTGGTGCATAACCCCAGTTATCAGCAGCTCTTTGAGGAAGAAACACGATCTGACTTGACCGGTCTGGAGAAAGGGATCGTCACAGACAGTGGCGCGGTAGCGGTCGATACTGGTGCTTTCACTGGTCGTTGCCCAAAAGACAAATACATCGTAGAGGATGACACTACGCGTGACACACTGTGGTGGGCTAAACAAGGTGACAATGACAATAAGCCTATCAGTCCAGCTGTGTGGAACGATCTGTTCGCAATGACGACAGAGCAGCTTACGGGCAAGCGTTTGTTTGTTGTGGATGCCTTTTGTGGTGCGAATGCAAACACGCGTCTCAGCGTTCGCTTCGTCATGGAAGTCGCATGGCAGGCACATTTTGTCACCAATATGTTTATTCGCCCAAGTGATGCCGAGCTTGCTAACTTCACTCCAGACTTTGTGGTGATGAACGGTGCCAAAACAATCAATCCTGATTACAAAAAGCACGGCCTTAATTCAGAGAATTTTGTTGCGTTTAATTTAACTGAAAAAATTCAGATAATCGGCGGTACCTGGTACGGCGGCGAAATGAAGAAGGGCATGTTTGCCTACATGAATTATCTATTGCCTTTGCGTGGCATAGCGTCAATGCATTGCTCAGCAAACGCAGATGAAAACGGTGACACGGCTGTATTTTTTGGACTCTCCGGTACGGGTAAAACAACCTTGTCCACCGATCCTAAGCGACAGCTTATCGGTGATGATGAGCATGGTTGGGATGACGATGGTGTCTTCAATTACGAAGGCGGTTGTTACGCCAAGACCATACGTTTGAGTGCAGAGGCTGAGCCAGATATATACGGTGCAATAAAGCGCGATGCCTTGCTTGAAAATGTTGTGATTCGTGACGATAACAGCGTTGACTATGACGATGGCAGTAAGACGGAAAACGCTCGAGTGTCATACCCGATACATCACATCAACAACATCGTTAAGCCTGTTTCGAAAGCAGGCCATGCCAGCAAGGTGATCTTTCTTTCTGCTGATGCATTTGGCGTACTGCCGCCAGTTTCGATTTTGACACCAGAACAAACCCGTTATCATTTTCTGTCTGGGTTTACAGCCAAGCTTGCCGGCACTGAGCTTGGTGTGACAGAAGCACAGCCAACGTTCAGCGCCTGTTTCGGTAAGGCTTTTCTTAGCTTGCATCCAACTCAGTATGCCGATCAGCTGGCAAAGCGGATGGAAGCGGCTGGCTCCAAAGCCTATCTGGTGAATACAGGCTGGAATGGTACTGGAGATCGAATTTCGATCAAGGCCACGCGCACCATTATTGATGCCATTCTTGATGGCTCCATTGAAGATAGCGATACGAGCGTTATCCCGGTCTTCAATTTAGTTGTGCCTACCAACTTGAACGGTGTGGACCCGGTTATACTCGACCCTCGCGGCACTTATGCGGATGCCTCGGAATGGCAAACGCGTGCCGACAAGCTTGCTTCACTTTTTGTTGATAATTTTGCTCAGTACACCGACACTGAAAGCGGTAAAAACCTGCTTTCTGCCGGCCCGACTCAGGCATAATTCAGCAAGCCTTGGTACAGTATTGCCTGTGCCAGAAAAGTTAGCGTTTAGGAGGGAGGTCTTTCAGGCTCAGATAGCTGATCGATAGAGTAGCACCGCCATTGACCCAATAATATTAATACAATGGCGGTGGTACTTGCCTAAGCACATTAACACCTTCGCTTAACTGCTGGTAATCTCACTGCTGATAAGCTAAAGCAGCCTAGTTTGAGAGTGATTTCAAACTGGCTCGCAGTCGCAATTCATCCTTAGATTCAGGCACCACATGCTGTAATGCGAGTTGCAGCTGGCTTTGGGCACGTCTCAATTCGTTAAGCCCAATAAAGTATTGTGCGAGTGATTCGTGGCTCGCCGAGGTCGCGCCTAGCTGCTGTTGTACGCTGGCCAGTTGCCGCCATGCTAAAGGATTGGGGTTGTCTATGGTTCTGATATAACGCTTGGAAATGCGCATCGCCTGTGAGAGTTCTCTTTGCTGAACATGCAGTTGCACCCGCTTTTCTATAACGGAGTAGCGCTCTGGGTGTAGCGCATACATCTCATCTAATAGGGTGCTTGCCTCTTCCAGATTGCCTTGTTTTTGCAGTACATCGGCACGCAGTAGTGTGGCGATCGGATGTTTTGGAGCAAGTGAATCCAGTTCGTCAAGATAGCGTGTGGCCTGATCAAAGCGGTTCGCTTCAGAATGTAACAGGGCCAGACCATAGGTATTTTCGGTGGTAGGTTCTCTATCGAACTGTGCTTGGTAAGTTCGCTGCAGTTGTGCTGCATCGCCACTGGATATGACGGCCAATCGCGCTTTGAATATCTGGAAGTCGAATTGGGGCACAAGTGGGCGGTGAGGCTTAGTATTGGCGCGGTCTTTTGCCTCGGCAATACGGTTGTTGTCCAAAGGATGGGTGCGCAAATATTGCAGTTGGTTGTTCGACGTGTTCAAGCTGTTTTTACGACGCAAGATGGCGAATGATTCGGCCATCGCAGACGGATTGTAGCGAGCATTGCTCAACACTTCTATGCCAATGCGATCGGCCTCCATCTCATTGGTTCTTGTAAAGTTGATCGCTGACTGCTGAGTTGCCGCGATCCCGGCGGCCAACGCAGCCTGTCCTGCTTCAGGGGAGGCTTGCCCGATGAGTATGGCTGCCAGAATGGTTGCAGCGGCACGTACTGAATACTGGCTGCTTAATGCAAACGCACGTGCATGGTGGCGTTGGATAACATGCGCCACCTCATGCGCAACAACCCCTGCCAGCTGCTCTTCAAGATCCATCGCGCTAACCAGGCCGATATTGACGCCGACATAACCACCTGGAATTGCAAACGCGTTAACCCGCGCATCGTTGATTACAAAGAAGGTGAACCTCCGATCGCTGCCCTTGCCTGAGGCCAGAGCCAGTTTGGTTCCCAACGCCTGTATGTATTCCTCACTTTGCACGTCTCGCAGCAGCGGCATGCTGGCCCTGATCTGGCGCATGAATTGATCACCCAGCGCCTGTTCCTGTATTGGCGATAATGCGGTGTCGGCTGGCTCGCCCATGCTCGGCAGGTTTTGCTGACTATGGGTGCTTGTGGGAATCATGATCACCGAGGTGGTGAGCAGGCTGGCAGCTAACGCAAATCGTGCTTTGCGAAGTAGCGGGTAACTCTTTTTATACTGACAAATTGGCATTGCTGTTTTGACTGTCTGTCGTATAGTTTGGGTAACGGTTTGACGCCCAAACCCTATAAACAGTTCCTGCTCGGTTCATGCCAATCTAACATGAGTTGCCACCCATTTCGGGCAACGCTGCACACTTCCGCCAGCAACGTACCCCTGGCGCGATTGTTTCGTTATACTCTGAGGTTGTTAAGGGGCGAGACACAATCTGGCCTGTCAGCAAACCGGCGTTACGTACTCCTTGACCGAGGAGAGCGCAACTCAAGCGGGCGCACCCACCCTCGCTTCCTCGACCCCGGTTGTTACGCTGAACAAGCCACCTCGACGACATCACAGGCAGCTGCCTGCCAACTTTGAACTTTGGCCATGCTGCCACCATTCAATTGCGAAGCTATCCGGAAGCATTCAAGGCTGCTTCCATGACGAAATAGGCTAATAGTGCCTTAAGTAAACGGTAACCAAACATGACGGGGAATATTTAGTGGAATTATCAGGTGGTGCGCTTTTGATGGAAGCGCTGAAGGAAGAAGGAGTGGAAATGGTCTTCGGCTATCCCGGAGGCGCTGTATTACATATCTATGATGCTTTGTATCAGCAAAATTCGGTCAAGCATATTCTTGTCAGACACGAGCAATCAGCAACTCATGCAGCAGATGGTTATGCGCGGGCAACCGGAAAACCAGGCGTTGTGCTAGTGACTTCAGGCCCAGGAGCGACCAACGCCGTTACCGGTATTGCAACTGCATTTATGGACTCTGTGCCAATGGTGATACTCTCAGGTCAGGTGCAAAGTCGCTTCATCGGAAGTGATGCGTTTCAGGAAGTGGATTGCGTGGGCATTACACGGCCCTGCGTTAAACACAATTTTTTGGTCGACTCGCTTGAAAACATGGCGCAGACGATTAAAGAAGCGTTTTATGTTGCAACAACCGGTCGGCCTGGTCCTGTCGTTGTCGATATACCCAAAGATTTCACCACACCCGGCGTAACTGTGCCATTTGATTACCCAAGCTCTGTGGAAATGCGCTCCTATTGCCCGCCTGAACAGGGCCACCCAGGACAGATTCGCAAGGCAACCGATCTTATCTTGTCAGCGAAGCGCCCGATGGTTTATTCAGGTGGTGGAGTGGTGCTCGGTAACGCCTCTGAACAACTGCGTGAAATTACCCGTTTGCTTGGTTATCCCATTACGCAGACCTTAATGGGGCTGGGTGCTTATCCGGCATCCGATAAACAAAACATTGGCATGCTTGGTATGCACGGAACCTACGAAGCCAATATAGCCATGCATCAATGTGATGTGCTCATTGCTATTGGTGCGCGTTTCGATGATCGAGTAACAGGAGAGGTGGAGAGCTTTTGTCCTCACGCCAAAATTGTTCACGTTGATATCGACCCTGCTTCCATCTCGAAGAACGTCACGGTGGATGTACCTATTGTGGGTGATGTTAGCCAGGTGCTCTCCGCCATGATCGAACAAATAAAGGCCACCGAAAAACGCGCCGATCCTGCTGATCTGGCTGAATGGTGGTCGCAGATAAAAGGCTGGGCCAGCAATAACTGTCTTGACTATGCCAAGAGTGATACCGTCATTAAGCCGCAATCGGTTGTTGAAGCGCTCTGGCGGGTCACCAAAGGCGATGCCTACATAACGTCAGATGTCGGTCAGCATCAAATGTGGGCTGCACAGTACTATGGCTTTGATAAGCCTAATCGCTGGATTAATTCAGGTGGCCTGGGCACGATGGGGTTCGGCCTGCCATCGGCCATTGGGGTACAGCTTGGTTTTCCTGATGAGATTGTCGCCTGTATCACCGGTGAAGCCAGCATCCAAATGTGTATTCAAGAGCTATCTACAGCATTTCAATATGGCACGCCTATCAAAATCATAAATCTGAACAATCGCTACATGGGTATGGTGCGGCAGTGGCAGGAATTCAGTTATGAAAAAAGGTATTCGCATTCGTATATGGACGCCTTGCCCGATTTCGTAAAACTGACTGAAAGCTATGGTCATGTGGGTATGAATATCGAGAATCCTGCGGACGTTGACAGCTCGCTCGAAGAGGCGTTTGCAATGAAAGACAAACTGGTGTTCATGAATTTTGTCACTGATCAAACCGAGAATGTTTATCCAATGATTGAGGCAGGGAAGGGGCACCACGAAATGCGCTTGAACCCGGCGAGGGAGCTTGCCTGATGCGTCACGTGATTTCGGTATTGCTGGAAAATGAATCTGGAGCGCTATCGCGTGTTGCAGGCCTTTTCAGTGCACGCGGATACAATATTGAGTCATTGACTGTAGCACCCACCGATGACCCCACGCTGTCTCGAATGACAATTGTTACCACGGGAACAGAGCGCGTTATTGAGCAGATCATCAAGCAGCTAAACAAGCTTGTTTCTGTAGCCAAACTCACCGACTTAACAGAAGTTGAATTCATCGAACGTGAGATCATGCTGGTGAAAATCAAAGCGGTTAACGGCGATAGAGAAGAGATTAAACGTCTGGCGGATATTTTCAGAGGGCGAATTCTGGATGTGACTGAAACCAGTTATGTGGTTGAGCTTACAGGCGATGATCACAAGCTCAATGCGTTTCTTGCGGCCTGTGGTGTCGATAAGGTGCTTGAGGTTGCGCGCTCTGGTGCAACTGGTATAGCGCGTGGTGAAAAGTCACTCAAGGTGTAGTCGGGTGTATTCCATACCCATCATTCCAGTATGACTGTTAACATAGAGGTTTAGCTGAATCCACAGTATGTGCGGGTTTGCCACACATACTGCTCAGATTGTGCAGGGGCCAAAATGAACAATCCAAACCCGTCAATCCATCAGCGGCGACGTGGGCGAGGCATTTATCTACTGCCAAATCTGTTCACCACAAGCGCCTTATTGGCTGGTTTTTACGCGATGGTGGCCGCCTATAATGGGGAGTACCGTACTGGCGCGATCGCCATTATCGTCGCCATGGTGCTCGACGGTTTCGATGGTCGAGTAGCTCGTATGACCAACACCACCACCGCTTTCGGCGCGGAGTACGACAGCATGGCCGATATGGTCTCTTTTGGTGCCGCTCCCTCGTTTCTGGTTTATACATGGTCATTGGTTAGCTTACCGGTGGAAACCTACGGTCAATTGGGCTGGGCTGTCTGTTTTGTTTATACCGGCTGCTGTGCATTGCGTTTGGCAAGGTTTAACGTTCAGGTAGGCGTTGCGGATAAACGATTTTTTCAGGGCTTAGCTTGTCCAGCCGCCGCCGCTGTATTGGCAAGCCTTGTGTGGGTTTGTGAAGAAATTGGTGTGCAAGGTTCGGACATTGTCTGGCTTACGTTCATGCTCACGCTATTCATTGGGCTGTTGATGGTCAGCACGTTCATGTATTACAGCTTCAAGGACCTTGGTGGCAGCAGAACCATCCCGTTCGCCATGCTAATCGGCTTCCTGTTGTTGTTGGTTGTGACAGCGGTAGACCCTGCGAAAATGATACTCGTTGCATCACTTGCGTATGCAAGCGCTGGTCCGGCCTATGCGCTTTTCCGCTGGCACCGGAAAAGAAATAAACGTGCTGAGAATAAATCCTAGTCTGGACTAGCTGATGCCCTATACCTTACGGCAATTGCAGTGTTTAAATGCCATGGGCATCGTGCCTTGGGTGGAGCATAAGCATGTTTCATCAACATCGATGGGTGGTGAATCAGCCGCGGCAACAGGGCTTGTGGAACGTCTAAGCTCTGAGCTTGAATCGCAGCTTGTTCACGATGACAGTGCCACAAGACACAAGCAAGCTCCAGAAACTCGTTTAGTTTCCGATGCGAAGGCAGCAAGCCCACCGCATAAGAGCACCGGAGTTGATGCTACCCCGGTAACTAACGGTTCGTGGATTGACACAGCACTTGTGAGCATGTCCTTTAAAGGCAATATGCATGTTCGTCTTGGGCGTTCGGATGCACCATTACTGATATTGGCGGAGCAGTGTGGCAGTAGCCAGACGCAATATCCTTTTGAAGCGACTGATGCAAAAATGTTTGACGATATGCTGCGTGCTATTAGCTGGAATAAACGCGATGTGTGTCTTGCGCTTTTGCCTGGTACCGATGTTCCCAACACGCATGCTAATGGTGATACGCAAGCTTCATCGCAAGGAAAATGCGTTTGTGATTTGCTTGGGCAGCATATCAAGGTCATTTTAATTTTTGTACATGAAATCGATGAATCCCAAAACCCATCGGATTCACTGAAAACGCTCGATCGCGATGCTCTGGTATCCAGTTCTCTTAAAATTTGGCAGCTTCCGCATCCAGCTCTGCTGCGTTCTCAGCCTGGGCGTAAGCGCCAGGCATGGAACATATTAAAGGCAGCTCAAACACAACTTCAAAAGGTGTAGCATCGTGTCAGCTAGCACTGACAGCTTACTTCGCCCATCTGTGATGCGCCCCGCTGATCTGGATGAAGTCATGATTGTGGAGAATCGCAATTACGACTTCCCCTGGACAGCAGGTATTTTTAAAGACTGTATTAAAGCTGGGTATACCTGCCAAGTGCTGCGCTTACAGAATCAGCTTGTGGGTTATGGTGTGTTGCAAGTGGGCGCTGATGAAGGGCATATTTTAAATTTATGTATTGATTCTGATTTTAACCGTCGCGGCTATGCCCGATATTTACTCACCCGGTTGGTTAACCTTGCAGAACGTCAAGGCGCTCGCATGATGTTTCTTGAAGTCAGGCCATCAAACCCCCGAGCAATACAAATGTACTTATTGGCAGGGTTCAATGAAGTTGGGATGCGTAAGGCCTACTATGATAGTTTTGCAGGCCGTGAAGATGCCATTGTCATGGCCAAGAGTATTTGATTGCATCTCGTTGCTGCTTAGTATCTAGAAAGACAGATCGTCTGCTTCACAAATAAATTTCACGAGTGGTGAGGCGGCTTTAAAGAGCTTGGCTGTCACTTTATTAAAATCTTTTGCATAAATATCGCTGACTTTTAGGCTGTGAACAGCAATAAAATCTTTTCTTTTCAAATCTTCCAGTAAAGGATGTTCTTTTGCAAACCCTTTGGGTGGTCTTTTTAACGATTCCCCACCGAGCTCAAAGCCGTCTTTGTCGTTAAGTTTTTTGGACAATTTTTTCCATTCTTTAGGGTATTCATCCATCAGTGTACGCACGTTTTTTAACGTACTGCTCTCTGGGCGCCAAATGCCAGCGCCAATAAACACCTCGCCCGGTTCGATATGCAAATAAAAACCTGGAGCATGAACATCCTTCCCACGCACATGTTTGAAATGAATGCCGATATTGGTTTTGTACAGTGTCTTGTCTTTTGAGAAACGAATGTCTTTGTGGACGCGCATCATCGAACCGCCGACTTTTTTTGCACTGACAATAAAATGAGGTGATATCTTTGCCATGGGCTGGCTCATGGATTCGATATAGTCTAGCGCGGGTGTTCTAACTTCATCTTCGTAGCGCTGTTTATTTTCGGTAAACCACTCGCGATTATTATTTTTTTCCAGCTCTTTGAGAAATTTAACGGTTTTGCGGCTAAACATGACATCGTCCTTTCGTAGGTATTTTGAATTCCTGCTGGCTATCTTAACAGTAGACGAATGTTGTCGTCGATTTCATCTATCAAACTACGCGGGACGTCGTTTTCTGTGGCAAGTTTACGCCATTGCGATACGGCATCAGTTGTCTGTTGCATCCATTTTTTAATATTGCTGCGCTTAAAAAGTGGGCTGATTTTTTCAAACGTGTAGAAATCGTTCATGGAAAAATCATCTCTTTTTCCGTTGAGCGTCATCCAATGGCTATTCACCCATTTGCTGCCGGGTTTATAGCTGTATGCAAGGTCATACGCCGGAGTCAGTTGCCAATGCCCATCCTTAAGCATAAAAGAGATGTTTTTTGAATGGTCATCATGATTGCGTGCCACTATATTAAATAGCATTCGACGGAACAGCTGCTCTGCATCACTTGACTTAAGTTTAAGCGTTCTGGCTAATGAAAAAAGTTCTGCATAGGAATAGCTGGCGGGGTTTTTATAGTCGACATGTGCAATGGCATTGAGCGTCTGAATATGAATCTTGTTGTTATTTGCGCGATCAAATCGTTCGGTTATAAAGTGCCGTCGATTACCCTCATTTAGTAAACGGCATGGCATCATCTCAACGCCAGCGGCTTTTGCCAGCAGAGAGTAGACGTACTCCATCGCACCAAAACCCTGAGGGTCACCAAAGGTTTCTCTGTTTTGATTATGTTCGCTAATACCATCAAATTTCATAATGCAATGGGTAAAGCCTTTAGGTGCCGGAGCCTGGCCAGATCTGACCTTTGAGAAATCTTCATTAAATGCGAGCACAGCTTTTGGTCTGGCCCCGCCAGCACTCATTCCGACTGACAACAAGGAGAGCATGGCATCACGGTCTTCCTTGCCTTTGTCGTTTATGTCGAGTGCAAACTGCTCACGCTGATTGAGAATTTCTTGCGTGACCTCAAGCAATGAATTGATCTGGACGCGTGCGGATGCATTTAATGACTTTAACTGTTTCGCTGGCGCGTATTCCAGAGCGCCCATGCCTCGTTTCCCTGTGTACTGCAGCCGTTGCAAGGGTGTGATGTCTGTCACTTGTTTGCCAGCAGCGCTTACCCATGCATTTAAAACACTGTTGCCAAAGTCATCAGGCAATGAATCGGCAAGCATACCGGGCAGGCCTTTGAAAGTATGATGTGATAGTTCGGGGAATGTATATATCCTGTTCGATAACGGCATCATTATTGGCGAAAGCTCAATACCGCTGTCTAGAAATTCCCCGGTGTATTCAAACGCGCCCAGCCCTGTGTTTGAATCAAAGCTTACGGCACCAACCCGTTGCGATTGATACACAACATGGGCAACTTCCATCACCACGATGGCTTCTCGCGATCATTCGCACGACGATCCCCGGATGCACGTTTGCGTTGTTTGCCTTTGAGCTTTGCCAGTTGGACAGGTGAAATTGTGGGTACGGGTAAAAATTGATTGAGATGTTGCGTTAGGCCAAGTGCTGCCATGATGCTGATAAACACCTCCAACTGTGCCTGGCCTTTTTCTGCATTGAGCACAGATTTTCGTGAAACGCCGCTGTTTGCCGCAAGTTGCGCCTGGGTCAGATCCTGATTGAGTCTGGCATGCCGAAGACGCTCTCCGAGTATTTGAGCGATGGCGGACGACGATTGGTTTTCAATATTCATAATGAGCGGAAAATGGGACTAAAAAAGCCTACATTGAATTTATATTCAGTATATCGGACACTATAGTGTTTATATGGTGCTCAAAATTACACTTTAAAGCCAATTTATGCCAATAATGTGCTAATTATTGCATTTTATAGTCAGAGTATAGCCAATTTAGTGCCTCAAGGTGGCTTCAGCTAAAAACACTACGGCGTTCGCCATCAGTGTTTTGCCTCAAATACCGGCGCTTCTGATCACGCGCTTGGGTATAATTTGGCGCAGTCAAATTTAACCCCTTTTTTGAGAAACTCATGAGTCCGAGCGATGAAATCGCCCGAAGGCGTACTTTTGCGATTATTTCGCACCCGGATGCTGGTAAAACGACGCTGACTGAAAAGCTGCTGTTGTTCGGTGGTGCAATTCAGCTCGCGGGTACAGTGAAGGGTCGAAAGGCGGCACGCCATGCCACGTCCGACTGGATGGCAATGGAACAAGAACGTGGGATATCCGTAACCTCCTCAGTTATGCAGTTTCCTTACAAGGACCGCATTGTCAATTTGCTTGATACGCCTGGCCATGAAGATTTCTCCGAGGACACGTACCGAACACTGACTGCCGTGGACTCAGCCTTAATGGTGATCGATGTGGCCAAGGGTGTTGAGACTCGAACCGAAAAGCTCATGGATGTGTGTCGATTACGCACAACTCCTGTCATGACGTTTATCAACAAACTCGATCGTGAGGGCAGAGAGCCTATTGAACTCATGGACGAAGTTGAAAAAATGCTTGATATACAGTGTGCACCGATCACTTGGCCTATCGGGATGGGTAAGCGCTTTAAAGGTGTTTATCACCTGCATCGGGATACGGTGCATTTCTATTCGCCCACTCATGGCGGCAAAGTACAGGAAGGTGAGGTTGTTGAAGGTTTGGACAACCCAAAGCTTGATGAAATATTGGGTGATATGGCAACCGAACTGCGCGACGAAATCGAATTGGTGCAGGGCGCATGCAACCCATTTGATAAAGCAGCCTATCTGGACGGTAAGCTTACGCCTGTGTTTTTTGGCTCGGCGATAAATAACTTCGGTGTGGCGGAATTGCTTGATGACTTTGTAGAACATGCGCCGGCACCGCAGCCACGGGACACGGTTAGCCGCGAAGTACAACCTGATGAGAAAGCGTTTTCAGGTTTCGCTTTTAAGATCCAAGCCAATATGGACCCACAACACCGGGATCGGGTGGCGTTTGTGCGTATCTGTTCTGGCCAATACAGTAAAGGCATGAAAGCCCATCATGTGCGTTTAGGCAAAGATGTGCGGTTTTCTGATGCGCTCACCTTTATGGCCTCAGATCGTGGCCATGTGGATGAAGCGTTTAGTGGTGATATCATTGGCATACACAATCACGGCACGATACGCATTGGGGATACCTTTACCAGCAGCGAAAACCTGATTTTTACCGGCATTCCCAATTTTGCGCCCGAGCTTTTTCGACGTGCAGTATTAAAAGACCCTTTGAAGATGAAAGCCTTGCAAAAAGGCCTAAGCCAATTGTGTGAAGAGGGAGCAACGCAACTGTTCAAGCCACTTATCAATAATGATTTGATACTCGGTGCTGTGGGCGTATTGCAGTTTGAAGTAGTAGCTCAGCGTCTACGCGATGAGTACAAAGTAGAGTGCCAATTCGAAAATGTGGCAGTGCAGCAAACGCGATGGATACGTTGTAATGATGAAAAGATGCAAAGTGACTTCAGGCGCAAGCTCGATGGAAATTTGGCGCTTGATCACGCAGATGAGTTAGTTTATCTGGCTCCAACTCGCGTTAACTTGCAAATGACGCAAGAGCGTTGGCCAGATGTTGAGTTTTTATCCACACGAGAACAAGTGTTTAACTAAGACATTGCGCATAATACTTCAGCTGCTCCCCCTATACGAAAGTTAGCCCATTTAGTGTGTTGTTTTTATACCAATCGTGTGACAGAATTTGTCACAACATCTGTTAGCAGTGTCACGCAGCAGGTTTTTGCATTGGTGTAAGTCCACTGGCAACGCGCTGTGCGCTACTCCATCCAAGCGAACATTCATCGAATATTCGTCAAACATATATAAGGATCAGGATACGTCTAATGAATATAAGAAAATTGGTTCTCGCGGCAGTAGTGTCGGCAGTAGCTCTGCCATTTCAAGTTCAAGCTGAAACATTCGGTTTGGGCACAGGTCGTAGTGCAAACCCTGATGATTCTCCGGGTCTGTCTGTTGAAGCAGGCATCACCAACAGCAGTAACTTTGGGCACTTGGGTTTGCGGGTAAATTATAAATTGTCGCCAGATATTGTTGTCTATGGTGATATTGGACAAAGTGAATTTGGAAACTTTGATGGCTTGATTTTTGGTGCAGGTGCATTTTATGCGCTGCGCGATATTGTCCTGTTGGAAAACACCGACTTTGGTGTTAAGGGTAGCATTCACACTGGTTCGCTTGAGCTATCAGGCTGTGAAAACTTTGTTGATCCGTTCTTTGGTGCACTTTTTGCCGAAGTCTGTGACGCTGATGTTTTCAATTTCGCACTTGAAGCACACATCAGTGGTGCCCAGCTTGGTGCCAGTAACTTTGGCTGGTATGGAAACGCCGGTATCCATAGTTTAGATCTCGGTGTTGCCAGCTCAACAGAAATTGGCTTTGGTGGCGGTGTATTTTCTGATACCGGTTTCGGTTCATTCTATGCCGGAATCGACTTCATTGACGAATTCACTATCGTTGCAGGTGTTCGTTACCATCTGAACTAAGTCGCCTGAACTAAGTCACCTGAACCAGATCAGCCGAACCAGATCAGCCGAACCAGATCAGCCGAACCAGATCACATGAACAAGTGATCAACTGATTAAAAGCCGCTGTGAATTAGTCGCGAGCTAAGTCGTTACCAGTGATCGGTTTCAATGTTCACGCTTTAAAAAATCCCGCCACTAGTGCGGGATTTTTTTACCCCTCTTCTTCATCGAATTTCTGCCTATCGGGTTCACCGGTACGCCTGGCGCAGTGCTGCCAGTATTCGTGCTGTAAACGACACAAAATGCTCGGGTGAGCAGCGTTGGAAATATTTCTGCATCGAATTTCGCTAAACTGCGAGAGAGAAGGAGATTCCCAGAATCGAAATTGGGTGGAAAATACAGCATGGCAATTCAGACTGATGTGGTAGTGGTAGGGGCGGGGCCTGTGGGCTTGTTTCAGGTGTTCGAACTGGGCTTGCAGGGTCTTAGCTGTCACGTTGTCGATACCTTAAGTGCGGCAGGTGGTCAGTGCACGGAGTTGTATCCGGATAAACCCATTTACGACATTCCAGCTGTGCCAATTTGTACTGGCAATGAGCTTACGGAGCTTTTGATAAAGCAATGCTCACCGTTCGACCCTGTATTTCACTTTGATCAAACCGTTGACGTCATCAACAAACGAGCAGAGCAGGATTATCTGGTCAAAACTTCCTCTGAGATTGAAATTGAATGTAAGGCAATTGTTATTGCAGCTGGCACCGGTTCGTTTTCACCGGTGCGTTTGCGGGTTGAAGGCATTGATCAATTCGAGAATAAGCAGGTTTATTATCGTGTAAAAAATCCACAGGCGCATGCTGGAAAACATGTCGTCATATTAGGGGGCGGTGATTCGGCGCTCGACTGGGCAATCGAGCTTGCAGATTCTGTTGCCAGCCTGACGGTAGTTAACCGCACTGAAAAATTTCGTGGTGCGGAGAGTTCGGTAAATAAACTATTTGCTTTACAAGACGCGGGCAAGGCCAAAATATTATACGGTGCTGTAAAAGCATTTGAAGCAGAAGCTGGTAATCTAAAGTCCGTGCAGGCTGTAATGCGTGATGAAGAAAAGTCGACATTATCGATACCGCTGGATCACTTGCTGGTGTTTTTTGGATTATCTCCCAAGCTAGGCCCTGTTGCTGAATGGGGGCTCACACTCGATAAGAATTTACTCAGTGTAGATGTATCAACGTTTGAAACATCAGAATCAGGCATCTTCGCGGTGGGCGATATAAATACCTATCCTGGCAAAAAGAAACTGATACTCAGCGGCTTTCATGAAGCGGCTCTTGCAGCACATGAAATCAAGCATCAGTTTGAGCCAGATAAAAAACAACACACCATGTACACGACAACAAGCCCGGTGTTGCAAAAACGCTTAGGGATTGAAAAGACGAGCAGTTGATGTAAACAGCTGTTATAGCAAACCCGGTTGTTGCTTTGCCGACTCCCCAAGAATATAAGTGTCGTGTATGGCACGGTCATCACCCAGCATCAGCAATGCAAACAGGGTTTCCTGCCATGAGCTGGCAGCGTTTGTACGTCTTTCCATTATGGCTGTGGCCTTCGGGTCTAGCACAACGAAATCCGCTTCCTTCCCGTTTTGAAAATTACCGATATGCTGGTCAAGATCAAGCGCTTTAGCGCCACCGAGTGTGGCCATATAAAATGCTTCTTCGGGTTTCAGTGATACGCCGCGAAGTTGCTGAATTTTGTAGGCCTCGTTTGCGCTGCGTAGCATTGAAAAACTATCACCACCACCGATGTCAGTGCCAAGGCCAATTTTTACATTCGCTGCACGCGCGGCGGTTAAATCAAATAAGCCGCTACCAATGAACAGGTTGGAACAGGGGCAATGTGCGACGGCGGCTTCTGCGTTACCCATTCGCTGCCATTCTGATTCCGAAAGATGAATAGCGTGTGCAAAC
The DNA here is from genome assembly GCA_964435305.1 of uncultured Granulosicoccaceae bacterium. Taxonomy (GTDB): domain Bacteria; phylum Pseudomonadota; class Gammaproteobacteria; order Granulosicoccales; family Granulosicoccaceae; genus Granulosicoccus. The sequence continues at coordinate 15,541 of CAYSZH010000011.1, read as the reverse complement.
ACCGACCGTTTACCCAGCAAACCATGTTGTTCGTAAACGTCAACATAATCTTTTTGCTTCGGGAAAAGTGACGCGACCCACGCACACTCATCTTTGTTTTCGGCCAAGTGAGTATGCATGTGAACACCAGGATATTCAGCCAGTAGCTGGCCAGCCTTCGCTAGCTGTACATCTGAACTTGTCGGTGCAAATCGAGGTGTAATGGCATAACCAAGGCGTTGCTCGTTATGCCATTTTTCTATTAATGCTTTACTGTCGTCGTAAGCTCTCTGTGGCGTATCACAAAGTGCATCTGGTGCGTGTCTGTCCATTAGCACCTTGCCACAGATCATTCGCAGCTTGCGTTTTTGTGCTTCGGTGAAAAAGGCATCTACCGAAGTACGATGCACAGTCCCAAATACCAGTGCAGTGGTCGTGCCGTTGCGGATTAGTTCATCGAGGAAAAATGACGCTGTTTCCGATGCAGTATCAAGATCGTCAAATCTCATTTCCACAGGGAAGGTATAGCGTTCCAGCCATTCAAGTAGCTGAGTGCCAAATGACGCAATGACATCCACCTGAGGGAAGTGCACATGTGTATCGACAAACCCTGGAACGATAATGTGGCCGGACAAGTCTTGCAGCTGTGCATTGTCGGGCAGGGTTAATTTAGCCGTGTGCTCAAGGCCCACTACCAGCCCATTTTCAACCAGCAAGGTGCCGTCGGAATAAAATTCGACGGCGTTTGTAGCCTGCGCTGAAGGATCAGCAACGCAATGAAGAATGCTGCCTCGAAAAGCACGCAGATGCGATGGCATTGCAGTTAAACTCCGCTTAAACTGGCATTGTAACGAATACGGTTCATCATATGAATAACAACGATACGCCAGATACTGATGCGGTGCTTGTTAGCCTGCATGGCATCACCAAGCGCTATCCCGGCTGCCTTGCTAACGATGCTATTGACTTGCAGCTAAAAACCGGGCGCATTCATGCGCTTTTGGGCGAAAACGGGGCTGGTAAAAGTACATTGGTAAAAGTGCTGTACGGGTTGCTGGAGGCTGATGCAGGCTATATCCGATGGCGCGGTGAAGATGTGCAAATAAACAGCCCGGCCAAAGCTCGCCAGCTAGGTATTGCCTTGGTGTTTCAACATTTTTCGTTATTTGAAGCGCTAAATGTGCTGGAAAATATCGCACTTGGTATGGCGGTACCAGCCAGCGCTGAGCTTGCTGAGAAAATTGTAGAGGTGTCTACACGTTATGGCCTTGCGCTAGATCCTGCTCGGCAGGTCTATAGCCTATCGGTGGGCGAACGACAACGAATCGAAATAGTACGTTGCCTGCTGCAGTCACCTCAACTATTGATCATGGATGAACCGACATCCGTTCTAACCCCACAAGAGGTAGACGACTTATTCCATACATTGCGGCGGCTTTGCGATGAAGGTGTGAGCATTTTATACATTAGTCATAAGCTTAAAGAAATAAAAGCTCTGTGCGATGAGGCCACCATTTTACGCAATGGCAAACGCATCGCCACCGCCATTCCTCAACAGGAAACAGCCGAAAGCCTGGCGGCGTTAATGATGGGTGAAACGGTTTCCAAAGCCCAAAGAGAACCACGCAAAGTCGGATCGGCTAGTCAGTTTGCCTTACATGATGCGTCACTAGTCGCTGCTGACGCATTTGCTGTGTCATTAAAGCGTATTTCCTTAGAGCTTCACGCAGGGGAGATTGTTGGTATCGCAGGTGTAGCTGGAAATGGGCAGGATGAATTAATGCAGCTGATTTCCGGAGAACGCTTATCTGCTAATCACCAATCGATCGAACTACTTGGACAAGCGGCGGGTAAGTTCACTCCGGGTAAGCGACGTGAACTGGGTTTGTGCTGTGTCCCTGAGGAGCGGCTGGGTCACGCATCTGTGCCTGCTATGTCGCTGGCCGAAAACGCTTTTTTAACCGCCCATCACAGGACGCCCATGAGTTGGGCAGGTTTGGTTAGAGGCGGTGTTAGTAAGCACTTTGCCAATGCCGTAATAGATCAATATAAGGTACAGAGTACCGGTTCTGATGCAACGGCAAGCAGCCTTTCCGGAGGGAACTTACAGAAATTCATCGTAGGTCGAGAAATCATGCAGGCACCGGATGTATTGGTGGTGTCTCAACCCACATGGGGAGTTGATGCGGGAGCGGCTGCTGCAATTCATGCTGCCTTGCAGTCTCTAGCCGCACAAGGGGCCTCTGTACTGATCATATCTCAAGATCTCGATGAGCTTATGTCTATTACCGATCGCATAGCAGCGTTGTGTGCGGGCAGGTTATCGGCTCTGCACACGACGTCGGCTCTGAACATTGCTGACGTAGGTTTACTGATGGGTGGCGAGTCCATAGATGTCACAGCGCAAACAAAACCTCTTGGAGTGGCCACATGATTCGTTTACAACAGCGTCCTGAAGCCTCTCGGTTAATGGGTTTTTTGGCTCCCGTTGCGGCGCTGCTTGTAACACTGTTTGCCGGTTTGCTGCTATTTGCTGTATTGGGTGTGCCGGTCGCCAAAGCGTTCTATGCGTTTTTCATTCAACCAGTCAGCTCTCTTTATGGTTTGGCTGAACTGGGTGTTAAGGCGGCGCCGCTTATAATGATTGCAGTGGCATTGTCTATTGGCTATCGCGCCAATGTGTGGAACATTGGTGCAGAAGGGCAGCTTATTTTAGGGGGTATCTGCGGTGGGGCAGTGGCCTTGTACTTTTATGATGTAGATGCCTGGTATGTTCTGCCGCTGATGATTGCTGGTGGTGTGTTCGGTGGTATGTGTTGGGCAGCGATTCCCGCACTGTTAAAAACCCGCTTTAACGCCAATGAAATTCTAACTAGTTTAATGCTCACGTATATCGCCGCCTTGTTACTGAGTTATCTCGTGCACGGTCCGCTTAGAGATCCCGATGGTTTCAATTTTCCCGAGTCGCGTCTGTTTCATGATGCGGCTACTTTGCCGCGAATATTGGACGGAACGCGTTTGCATATCGGTGCACTTGTTGCGCTTGCGATGGTGGTCATAGGCTGGGTTCTGTTGTCACGCACCCTATTGGGATTTGCATTGCGGGTTAACGGGCAAGCACCTCGCGCGGCTCATCATGCTGGCTTCAACCAATCCGCTCTTGTGTGGTTTTCACTGTTGTTTTGTGGCGCGGCAGCAGGGTGTGCTGGGCTTTTCGAGGTGGCTGGGCCCATTGGGCAGTTGTTGCCGACAATATCTCCTGGTTATGGATTTACTGCGATTATCGTAGCGTTTTTAGGGCGGCTGCATCCCGTCGGTGTTTTGTTTGCAGGGCTGGTTATTGCCTTGTCCTATCTTGGTGGCGAAGCGGCGCAAATTAGTCTTAATTTACCGGTTGCCGTGACCGGGGTATTTCAGGGCATGTTGTTATTTTTTCTACTGGCTGCTGATGTGCTTATTCACTACAAAGTGGTGTGGCGAGCACAGGAGGCAAAGGTATGAGCGCCGAGCTGCTGGCGATGGGAGTGCCTGTCATGCTGACTATTATTGCTGCTGCAACCCCATTGGTGTATGCCGCCATTGGCGAACTGTTGGTGGAAAAATCAGGCGTATTAAACCTGGGTGTTGAAGGGATGATGCTGCTTGGTGCAGTGAGCAGTTTTGCCGTGGCGCATGTCAGCGGCAGTGCTGTATTGGGTGTTTTGGCAGGAATGGCAGCTGGAATGCTGATGGCTTTGATATTTGCGTTTCTTACACTGCACCTGCGTGCATCGCAAGTGGCAACTGGGCTAGCCTTAACCATTTTTGGCATCGGCGTGAGCGCTTTACTCGGGCAGCCGCTTATTGGCATCGCATACAGTGGGCTGGCCGATATCAATGTGCCTGGTTTGTCCGATATTCCTGTATTTGGCAAACTGTTGTTTAGCCACAACTGGCTTGTCTATGGGTCAATTGTATTGGTTATGGCGGTGTCATGGTTTCTGTACCGAACCAGAGCCGGTCTGATACTGAGAGCCGTGGGTGACTCGCCGCAGGCGGCCCATGCCCTGGGCTACCCTGTGATCCGTGTGCGATACCTTGCAACGCTGTTTGGTGGTGCTTGTGCAGGGGTTTCAGGTGCTTATCTGTCAATGGCTTACGCGCCAATGTGGGTGGAAAATATGACGGCAGGTCGTGGTTGGATCGCGCTTGCTCTTGTGGTGTTTGCGACATGGCAACCCGGTAGGCTTCTTTTTGGTGCATACCTGTTTGGCGGCATCACAATTTTGCAATTACATGCACAAGCGTTCGGGATAAATGTTCCATCGCAGCTAATGTCAATGCTACCCTACGTAGCAACAATTGTTGTGCTGGTTCTGATATCACATGATCGGGGTCGCATACGGCGCAACGCACCGGCAAGCATAGGACAGGCTTTCCATCCAATAAAATGATGAGGCTCAAAAGGCTCATAAAAATAAACAGGAGAATTTGATGGTTTCCTTTAGTTCGACAATGCATAGTTCGACAATAAAAAAAGTTGCGGTGACATTGGCCGTGGCGGCCCTTGCCCTGGGCACCGCGACAGTGCAGGCTCAAGATAAAACAAAAGTCGGTTTTGTTTATGTTGGTCCTGTGAGTGATCATGGTTGGACCTACCGACACGACATCGGTCGATTAGCGATTGATGCTGAGTTTGGCGATAAGGTTGAAACCACGTTTGTTGAGAGTGTGGCCGAAGGTGCCGATGCTGAACGTGTTATCAGAAACCTCGCCAGCAGTGGGCATGATCTTATTTTTACGACCTCGTTTGGTTACATGAACCCAACGGTAAAAGTGGCTAAGGACTTCCCGGATGTGAAATTTGAACACGCAACCGGCTATAAGCGTTCAGATAATGTGTCAACCTATTCGGGTCGCTTTTACGAAGGGCGCGCTGTGATCGGCACCATGGCTGGAATGATGACCAAGTCGAACATCATCGGTTATATTGGTTCGTTTCCCATTCCAGAGGTGGTGCGAGGCATTAACGCTTTCACCATCGCCATGCGCAAGGTTAATCCGGAAGCAGAGATCAAAGTGGTTTGGGTAAACAGTTGGTACGATCCAGGTAAAGAGAGTGATGCAGCCAAAACATTGATTGATCAGGGTGCCGATATCATAACGCAGCACACCGACTCTCCTGCACCCTTGCAAGCAGCGCAGGAACGCGGTGTTCTTGGCTTTGGTCAGGCATCCGATATGGCAGCGTTCGCACCCGATGCGCAACTCACCTCCATTATTGACAACTGGGATGGCTACTACGTTGAACGCACACGTGCGGTTATGGAAGGCACTTGGGAATCGCAGGATGTCTGGCACGGTATAGACAGTGGCATGGTCACTTTTCCTGAGTATGGTAGTGCCGTACCAGATGATGTTAAAGCGGCTGCTGACGTTATCAAAAATGGTGTGATTGATGGGTCTTTCCATCCTTTTCAGGGCCCCATTATCAATCAAGCCGGTGAGCTTGTTGTCGAAGAGGGCGCTGTTATAAGCGATGAAGAACTCTTGGGCATGTCTTACTACGTTGAAGGTGTTCAGGGCGCGCTACCCAAGTAGAGCTTTTCGATACCACGCTTTCTGATACTTAGATTTTTCGTTATCTGGTTTTCGCTGGCTTAAATGATTACCTGGCGACCTCAGCGATCCATTGTGGTGAAGGTAATAGGTGTTGCGCAATACAAAGGCAAACTGCTGGCAGCAGAAGTGTATAACGATGCTGGAGAGGTTAAAGGTGTCAGGCCATTGGGCGGACATATCGAATTTGGTGAGACGCGTGAAGACGCCCTCAGAAGAGAGTTCAGGGAAGAACTTAATACTGAGATTGACATCGTAGGGGCATGGCGCATGTTCGAGAACATTTATGAACATGAAAATGAGATTGGCCATGAGTACATTCTCAGCGTTAACATTGCCTTAGCTAGCGCTGATTTATACGAAAAAGATGCATTAGTATTTTCAGAAGACAGCGGCGAAGAAGCCGTTGCTCGTTGGTTTGATCTTAAAGCGCTTCGCAAGGATGAACCAGCGCTGTTCCCGGATGGTCTGGTTGATTTTTTATAAGCACTTGTTTGCGGTCCGTTATCCAAAGACGCTATCCAACGACAAGACTTTCTCGAATCGAAGTAGTATCACAATATTGTTTTAGGACTGAATACCATGAGCAAAGGTTATTGGGTTGCCAGAGTCACGGTGACCAACGAAGACGGATATCCTGAATATCTTAAAGCAGGTGCCGAAGTATACGAAAAGTACGGAGCGAAATTTATAGTGCGCGGAGGACGTTGCGAAGGTGTAGAAGGTTTGAACCGTGAGCGTAACGTTATCGTTGAATTTAAAGATTATGATACGGCTGTGGCCGCTTACAACAGCCCTGAATATGCAAAAGCGCGCGCCTTACGCAATGCAAATGCAGATTCTGATGTTCTGATAGTGGAAGGAATTTAACGTTAGCAGTCAAGATTACAATCAAAAGCTGGAAAAAGCCTCCATTGAGCTTTATGAAAAAGGTGTCCATAAAAAGGCCTCTTTCCCGCTTTACTTTAAATTATTTCACGCCTTGGGTTTTGAAGTGCGGCCACCTCATTACTCTGAGCCTCGCGCCATATTCGTCTACTTCACGGTGTGCATGAGCGTGGTAACGGCCGTGATGCTCTGGTATCTGCAAGTTCAATCGGGTAAATCACCTACCACAGGTGGAGTGTTGCCCATTTCACTGGTAATCGGCTTTTTGTGCGGATTTTTTATGATGCTGCGGGCCAAACACAACAGGAAAGCGCTTGGACTTACCCCCTGGGAAGATTTCTAATCACATTGCTGGAAGCTCGCCCTTAGGGCGCACTGTTTGCAATGAGCATTTTGCTTTGTCAATATTATGCAAAAAAACTTAAATGGAGAAGTTGAGCTAACTCGTCTTATGGCAGGTATGGAACCTGTTTTAGATCAAGATGAATATGTCTTTGTCACCGCGAATGCACCATCGATCGATCAAATGCAGGCGGCAATAATGAGTTTTCGGGAATCTGAAGGGGTGACTCTGATTGTTCCAAAGCAGTGGGCCGAAAACAACAATTTGACCTATGCTTATCCCTGTAGAAAAATCACTCTGAACATACATTCCTCTTTGGATGCCATTGGATTTTTAGCAAAAATTACCGAAGGGCTGGCATCAAAGAATATCAGTGTCAATGTCGTGTCAGCGTTTTATCACGATCACTTATTTGTTGAGCCAAGTAGTGCTGATGCGGCAATGGTATTGTTAAAGTCTATGGCAACAGCAGCGCGCTAATCATACACCTTGAATAGAACCTAATTGCGGGTACTGGTATTTGTGGTTGGCTTGTCTTCAAAATTTAACTGATAAATCTTGCAGCCACACAGGCATCACATCCAACATCCACATTTCAATATACCGTTGCAGATGAAAAAACAATGCAAGACCGACAAGGAGCAACACTACACCCATAATCGGTTTTGCCCATGGCATCCATCGTTTTAACTTTTCCTGCCGGGACGCTAGGAGTTCTCGCGAACCATAGGCCAATGCCAGGAGAATAGTGGAAACGCCAAGGCCAAAGAACAACATCGTTACTGCAGCTTGAAGCAGATTTTCACCACTGGCAGCAAGACCAATCGCACCACCTAATGTTGGCCCAATGCAGGGCGACCATACAGCGCCGAGTAGAACGCCTATTAGCCCCTGGCCCAATAGCCCGCTGTCTTGCAAGCCATCGATGTGTTGGTTGGCGTTATTGGCAAGTGGGGCCGCTGCACTGGTTAATAAGCCGCCCGCTTTTGGTATCAGCAGCATGATGCCAAATAAAATCATGAGTACGGCTGCAATTCTATTTAACACATATTCGTCTAAGCCAACGAGGTGGCCGAAAGCGGTAACCCCAATCCCGAATGTCGTGAATGAAATCACAAGCCCAACCGCCATAGCGACCGGGCCAAAACGGGACTTTTGCAACGATGAAGCAATGATAATTGGCAGCAACGGCAGCACACAGGGATTAATAAGTGTAAGAATCCCAGCCAGGTAAGCCCAGACGATGGTCATAGTGTTTACTTATTTTTCTTGGAAAGCACCGGCACGTCGTGTACGTGCCGGTGTTAGGGCAGAGGTGTTATGCAGCCGCTTTGAATAGTTCTTCGATTGCGGCTTGGCCGGTTTGTGCGATAACCCGACCAACTTCTTCACCACCTTTGAACATAACCAGAGTGGATCGGCGAGGGATTTTCAGATTTTTTGTAAAGTCTGAGCTACGATATTGATCCCAATCGACGCTCATCACCTGAACATTGGCGTAATCTGGGTTGGCATCCATGAGCGCACTGATTTGCCTTTCCTGACTACGGCAGGTGCTGCACCAGCTAGCGTGAAAACCCAGTAGCAACGGTTCACCACTGTCCATAGCCGCTTTGAAAGCGTCTGGAGAGTATTCTATTGGTGAGTATGTGCCAGCGAGCGAAATCTTGGCTGTACTCAGAGTTCCCATGCCGAGAACGGCTTTTAGTAAAGTTCTTCGTTTCATTGTTGCACCTAAAATTAATTTTAAAAATTCAGTATTGGTGAGTGCGGTTCAATCTGTTTGTAAGCAGAAACACCATGACCAGTTTGTATTCTGCTATAGCATCAGGCGTAACTCACACGGTTGCCTGATTGGAACATCGAATTTTTACATAGTTCCCAAAATTACGCTGTCGGGTGGAGGGTTCCTCACAAAGCGTCGCATCACGCATCCTATTCTCATCTGAGCCGCCACCAAAGCAGCAGCGTTACTGTGTCTCATCACAGCGAAATTTAAGCCAAATACCCGGAAGCCTGGTTTTGGAAATCGAGTAAAGCGGGGCCGTGTTTAGGGCACTGGGCTGAGTTATTATTGAACCACGACTTCATTTGAAAACCGAATTATGAGCGCTGAATATCACGGAGGATGCAGCTGTGGGGCAGTTAGATACACCTGCCGGGCAGAGCCACAATTTACTTTGCTGTGTCAATGTCGCCAGTGCCAACGCATCAGCGGTGCAGGGCACACGGCGCAATTTGCTGTAGACAAGCGGGCCGTTTCAATAAGTGGCGAAACCCGTAGCCACTCGCTCAAGTCAGATGCGGGAAATCAAGTAATCAGCGTGTTTTGTGTGAACTGCGGCAACCCTGTGTATAAGGCTACATCCATGATGTCTGAAACCCTGATGATACATGCGGCCACACTAGATGACCCTGCGCAATTTAAACCGCAAATGCTGGTCAACTCTTCATCCGCACAACCCTGGGATCATATAGATCCAGCTATTGCCCGCAAGTGATTAACAATCAATTAGGCAGCGTTTATCAAATTCGCACTTTTTGAGCTGACAACTTAACGTCAATTTGAAAGCTGCCTTCGTTCACCAACCAACGCCGGATGGTGTACGTGCGAGTGCCAGTGCTGTGCATTGGGTCCGCGTCGGCCAGGGCCCTTGCCGCATCCAGGGAGTCTGCTCGATAGATAATCAAACCGACCCCTTCCATCAGGTCGCCTGTCAAATCGGACATTGGCCCTGCCATGGCTAATGCACCGGATGACTCAAGCTGCGCCTGGTAGGCCAGGTGCGAAGGGAGCTGTTCCTGCATTTGTTCTGGCGGTGCGTCTGGCGTACTCACAATTGCGTAGAGTTCGCAGGCAAGTGACCCTCTGTCTTGTGCGGCTTTCTTATATTCTGACCATGCAGGCATAGAATCTCCAAAAATATCGATATTTATTGACAAAGACCCATACTATCGTTAAAACTTGGCTTAGTCATCTAAAAGCATAACTTGAGAAGCATATGAGATTTCTTGTGGGCACGACATCCGGCTCATCTGCAGCAGGCGTGTTTCTGATCGAAGAAGATCAAGCGATCAATTTGACATCGTTAGACCCCAGTATTGGTCACGATCTGATGAACTTGATCGAGCAGGGCGATGCGGCAAGCCGTATCAGCAAACTTGCCGACAATGCACCGCGCATTGCGGTGGCGGATATCACGCCTGCACTGCCCATCGCAATGCCTGGTAAAACCATTTGTCTAGGGCTTAATTACACCGATCATATAAAAGAAGGCGGTTATGACGTCCCTGAGTACCCGGCGCTATTTATGCGCGGGCCTAATTCACTTATGGCCGCTGGCGAACCGATGATTGCCCCGAGCTGTTCTGAGCAGCTTGACTATGAAGTTGAGCTAATGGTGATCGTAGGGAAGCGTGGCAAGCACATTTCTGAAGAAAATGCCTACGATCATATTTTTGCGTACTCCGTGTTCAATGATGGCTCGGTGCGCAACTACCAACGTAAGACGCATCAATGGACGCCAGGCAAAAACTTTGATGCCACAGGTCCCATTGGGCCGTATTCGGTAACACCAGATGAGTTGCCGCCCGGTGCCTCTGGCTTGAAGATAGAAACCAGGGTTGGCTCAGAGATTCTGCAATCGGCCAATACATCCGAGATGCTGTGGCCCGTCGCTAAAACGATCGCGGCCATTTCCGAGTTTGCAACGCTTGAACCTGGCGATTACATTGCCATGGGAACGCCGCCTGGAGTAGGCCATGCGCGGACACCACAAAGATGGTTACGACCAGGTGAAACGGTTGAATGTGAAATTGAAGGCATTGGGATTTGTGCCAGCCCAATCGTTGCAGAAAAAGACATGGGGGCATCGTAGTGAGTGCACCTGTTGGTGAAGATCTCGAAAAACTTCGAGCGCAGGCACAAGCTGATTATCGTGAATTGCGGGAGAAAAAGCCGCGTCTGGACGAAGCCTCTATCGATGTCATACTGCGTACTGCACGTTCGCACTATGCGTGGTTGGACAAACCCATACCAGATGGTGTGCTCGAGAGCCTGTATGAGATAACAGCCGCAGGGGCTACGAGTATGAACACCTGTCCTGCTCGTTTTATTTTTGTCGAAAGCGAAGAGGGTAAAAACCGTTTAGCCAAGTCACTCAAAGATGCCAACATACATAAAATGATGGGAGCGCCAGTGACAGCCATCATTGCTTACGATCTGGACTTCTGGGAGCATTTACCAACGTTGTTTCCCCATGAAGACAGGCGTGCTTTTTTCAAAGGTAAAGATGAGTACATTGAAAGTACAGCGTTTCGCAATTCATCTTTGCAAGGCGCTTATTTTATGATTGCGGCGAGAGCCCTGGGCCTGGATGTCGGAGCGATGTCTGGGTTCTCCAATGCCGTAGTAGATGAAGAATTTTTTAGCGGTACAAACATGAAATCGAACTTTCTGTGCAATATTGGTTACGCTGATGAATCTGCGTTATTTCAGAAATTGCCTCGATTCGCGTTTGAAGACGTCTGTACGTATGCGTAATGAAACTCTAAAGTGGCGATACGATCACAGAGCTTGAATTACTCTTGTTGTTAAATCGAATGACTCTGCTACTTAAAAGCAAGTGTCAATCTTTGGCACTTATAGTAAAAATTAATGCTGTCAACCTTGAATTTGCGGCACTATAGTTTCGCTAGGCTTAAACCCAAGTCAAAGGAACTTGGAAGAGCTTGAGTTTACTTTTCCGATTGGAGGAATGTATGAATATAAAACCACTATTGACGAGCGCTCTTGTGGCTGCAGCCTTAATGGCTAGTGGGCCATCTGCTGCTGCAGAGAAGATTAAGGCTGTTGTTATTGATGGCTATCCAGCCAAGGCGATGTGGGTCAAGGAATTCACAGGCTTCTTTATTCCAGAAGTTGATAAGCGACTCGCAAAAACCGGTAACTATGAAATGGATTGGCAGGAGAGCTATGGTGGCTCAATTGTTAAGCCAAAAGGTGTTTTAGAAGGTGTCAAGCTTGGATTGGGCGACATCGGAATTGTTACGACTATATTCCATTCATCTAAATTGCCTAGTCAGGCACTGTCGGCGGTGACCCCTTTTATTGCAGCCGATGCACGTGCGGTTGCAAAAGCGGTTGATGAAATTGCCAAAGAATTTCCAACGATGCAAAAAGAGTTTGCTAAGCAAAACCAGGTGTATCTTGCTACAGGTGTAGTGCTCGATACCTATCAGGTATTTAGCACCCAGCCAGTGACCTCATTAAAAGATATCGTTGGTGGAAAAGTCGCAGGTGCTGGAATGAACATGCGTTACCTTGAAGGTATTGATGGCGCTGTGGGTGTTCGTGGCGGTCTAACTGATTTTTATAACATGTTGCAAACAGGCATGGTTGAGCACGCGATGCTTTGGCCGGAAGCGGCAAAGACGTTTAAAATTGCTGAAGTGGCTCCGCACATGCTCAAAGCTGACCTTGGTGCGGTGAATTCCAAAACAGTCACGGTGAATGCAGACTACTGGAAAAAACTCCCAGAGGAAGTGCAAGGGGTATTGCAAGCAGTGGCAGTAGCGTACAGAGATCACGTTGCATCTGTCGCCATGGATCGTGCTGAGTCTAGCCGTGATGCTTATGTAGAAGCTGGCGGTACCGTGGTTGAAGTATCAGCTGAAGATCGAGCTGAATGGGCTAATGCAATGCCAAACATCGCAGTTGAATGGGCCGAGGGCCTTGATGGCAAAGGCGAGCCTGGCACCGAAATGTTAAAAGCCTATATGGGTAAGCTCGCAGAGGCGGGATTTGCTCCAACACGCGATTGGGCGAAAGGTATGTAATAAAGGGTGTATGGGGTGCCTGTGGCGCTCCATTTCCGTTATGTATAACGCATTAAGAAAATTGGAGCGTACAGCGTCAGTTGTTGCAATCGGTGCCAATGTTGTGGGCACCTTGGTTGTTCTGGCGCTCGTAATGGTGGTCAACTACGATATCGTCGTGCGCGAAGTGTTTAATAAATCATTTCACGGTGCCATCGAGTTGGTGCAATTCTCCATGGTGTTAATTGTTTTTCTCCAATTACCTGATGTGGTAAGAGTCAACAGGCTCACTCGCTCCGATGGGTTCCTTGCTATGGCTGGTGATCGTTGGCCAATAGTTAAAGTGATTCTAAACAAGCTTATAAATTTTACTGCCTGCATATTCATGGTGCTGGTTGCCATCGCTATCTGGCCAGAATTTTTAGAGATGTGGGAAACCAAAGATTTTTTTGGCGTGCCGGGTGTGTTTACCGCACCTTGGTGGCCAATAAAATTGGTTATCTTTCTCAGCGCCGTGCTATGTAGCGTGCTTTTTGCAGTCAAGTTTCTACTGCCCGACCCTCCTTAACAAAAGACTGTATGTAAAGCGATCACCAATGACTCCAATTGAAATCGGACTACTGTCGGTCGGCGCAATCGTTGTGCTGATTTATTTGGGTGTATACATTCCGATTGCATTGGGCGTGGTCTCATTTGTTTCCATCTGGTTGATGCGAGACAACTTTGATCTGTCCATGAATTTGTTGAAGATTGCGCTGAGCGACAGTGTCATGGAGTACACCTTTGCCACAGTGCCCTTATTCACCTTTATGGGCCTCATTGTGTCCAAAGCCGGGCTGGGTAGTGATATCTATGATGTGATGAATGCGGCATTTCGCAAAATCACCGGCGGTATCGGTATGGCAACTGTTGGCGCTAACGCGGTGTTCGCAGCGGTTACAGGTTCGTCAATCGCCTCAGCTTCTGTATTTTCGACTGTCGCTGTACCGCAAATGCTGCGCTATGACTACAACCCGCGGTTTGCCGTGGGTGTTGTTGCAGGCTCATCAGTGTTAGGCATGATAATTCCACCGTCTGCCATGCTAATTATTTATTCTTTTGTGGCCGAACAATCGGTAGGGGATATGTTTATCGCAGGCATTATTCCAGGCTTGCTATTAGCATTTGCCTATATTGGCGCTATTGCGTTTGCAGGTCGCTTCTTTCCCAATTTTGTTGGCGGCAGGCCTGCTGACGAATATGAACCGATGAGCAAGAGGGAGGTAGCGGGAAAAACACTGCCTTTGGTATTTCTGATTGCTGTGGTTTTAGGTGGAATCTATACCGGACAATTTTCGCCGGTTGAAGCAGGTGCTGCAGGTGCTGCTGTTGCGTTGGTTATTGCCATTTTGCGTCGCCGTATGACTCTAAAAGGTTTTTGGGAAGCACTGATCGAAACCGGGCATATCTCAGCGGCAATACTGTTTTTGATCACAGCCGCTTCCATATATAGCCGTATGCTTGGCTTGGCTGCATTGCCTAATGAACTGGGCGACATCATTGCAAGTAATGAGTTTGATTTTGCAATGATCATGCTCGCCTACGTATTGTTGATGTTGTTTCTGGGCACCTTGCTCGACACGGCTTCTATTATTCTGATCGTCGTGCCTTTATTTTTACCCATAATTGAATCTTTGAATTTAAGTCCAGTGTGGTTTGGCATTGTGACTGTGGTGGGTGCTGAGATCGGTCTGTTGACACCACCGCTGGGTATCAGTTGTTTTGTCATCAAGTCCACATTAAATGATGATCGCATCAAGCTCAAAGATGTGTTTTTAGGTGCTTTGCCTTTTGCATTGGTTATGCTCGCTGTTCTTGTACTTCTGATTCTCTACCCCTCACTCAGTACCGTACTTTTATAAATTGATAACCAAAGGCTATTTTCGATCATGAGAAATGTAAGCAAAGAGAATATCACCGACGCCTTCCTGGGATACTTTGGCAATGACACCGACCCTCGCTTAAAAGAAATCATGACATCGTTGGCAACGCATCTGCATGCGTTTACCGTCGAGACACAGCTCACCCACAAAGAATGGGAAAAGGGCTTGGAAGTGCTCCGACAAACAGCGGCGATATCCACACCAGAACGAGACGAATTTGTGCTGTTGTCCGATGTACTCGGTCTGTCGTCACTTGTGGACATGGTAAATTCTTCAGAAAAAGGCACAAGCTCCAGCGTGCTGGGTCCATTCCATATTTCCAACCCTCCGGCAATGGAAATGGGGGCTGACTTACGTGGTGACTATGAAGGTGAACTGGTGCTGGTAGAAGGGCACGTGCTAGATGTAGACGGCAATCCGATTGAGGGCGCCACACTGGATATCTGGCAAACAGCACCTAACGGTTTATATTCTTCTCAAGATCCAGAACAAGATACCTTCAGCTTTCATGCGCTATTCACCACCAAAGCAGATGGGCACTACACCTTTACAACCGTAAGGCCTGTGAGTTATACCGTGCCAACTGACGGACCGGTTGGTGAAATTCTAAACGCCACTGGCCGGCACCCGTGGCGGCCATCGCATTTGCATTACATTATAAAAGCCAAAGGCTATAAATCGCTGGTTACCGAAGTCTTTCCAGATGATGACCCTTACCTTGATCAAGACACGGTATTTGGCGTGCGTTCAGATTTAATCATGACCTACCTAAAGCAAGATGCGGCAAAGTTTCCGAAAGACGGGTATGCAATGTCAGGCAAAGTGACAGACGATTATTCGCGCGTACACTTTGATTTGACGCTCACACCTGATGTGTAGCATTTCGCATTGGCTTACTCAATGCGACTATCAGCTAAGACTGCATTGCTGTAAAGAGCACAAAACTGCCCCAGTATGCTGGGGATGGAAAATTCTGATACTGTAGTGTCACCCT
>CAYSZH010000010.1:30964-52310 GCA_964435305.1 uncultured Granulosicoccaceae bacterium | reverse complement strand
CGCGTATGTCGTCGGTGCCTGGTTTAAATGCCAACCCTAACACGGTGACTTTTAAATTCTTAAAATCACTGTGGTGTTTGCCGAGTAAATCGATAAGTTTATTGGGTTGTACTTTATTCGTTTGCATAACGGCATCCAGCACATGCGTGGTAACCGATTTTTCTGCTGCAAACGCCATGAGTGCACTGACATCTTTGGGGAAACAGCTGCCACCAAAACCACAACCGGTTTGCAGGTAGGTGTTTGACTGGGGAGACACACGTGAGCCATCTGGCATGATTGGCGAAAAACGTTTATCGAGGTGCACGCCATCAAACACTTCTTTTGTATCTACACCTTTAACGTTCTCGCAAATATTGCCCACCTCGTTAGCAAACGAAATGAGTGTAGCGAGTAAGGCATTGGAGGTGTATTTGATCATTTCGGCTGTAGTGGTATTGGTACCCACTTTGTCGGTTGAATCAAATGCGTCGTAGAGTGACTCTATTATTTTTAGCGACTTTGCATCGTTGGCACCAATAACGATGCGGTCGGGGTTCATGAAGTCTTCAACGGCATTACCTTCGCGTAAAAATTCAGGGTTCATACCAACGCCAAAATCAGCGCCGCATTTTTTGCCAGATGCTTTTTCCAAAGCAGGTAATACCAGTTCGTCAGTGGTGCCGGGCACAACCGTGCTTTTCACCACCACCACATGGTATTTGTCAGTTGTTTTGAGTACATTTCCAATAGCGGTACTGGCTGCCTCTATTTGAGATAAATCAATTTTATCGCCATTAAACGGTGTACCCACAGCAATCAGGGTAAGGTCACTTGCCTTCACGGCAGCTGAAAGATCGGATGTGGCTGACAAATTTTTTCCGATATGCTGCGTGAGTAAATCATCCAGCCCCTCTTCGTGGATAGGGCTTTTACCAGCCTCAATTTGTGCAACCTTAGCTTCGTTTAACTCTACAATGCGAACGCGGTGGCCCTTGGCTGCAAGGCAGGTGCCTGATACCAGGCCCACATAGCCACCACCTATAACTGCAACATCCATTTAACTGTCCTGATGATTATTTTTTGAGTACCAGATAAGCGAACGACGAATGCCTTCGTCTATGGCAATACTGGGCTGAAAATTCAGTTCGCTTCGGGCTTTGTCAATGTTTGGGCAACGCCTGTTCGGGTTGTCGGTAAGGTAATGTTCGTCTTCGCTTTTGGCAAACTTAACAGTACCCTTGTAGTTAAACAGCTCCCCGGCAATGGCAACGTTTTTCTCGGCAAACTCTCGCACAGAGATTTCTGGTGCATCGTTGCCAATATTGTATGCTTCGCCGTTACGCCCATTAAACAGAATTTTGAAATACCCCGTTATGGCATCAGAGATATAACAAAATGTGCGTGTAGGTGAGCCGTTTGAGAGCAGCACGATATCGTTGTTGGCCAACACATCGTTGGCAAAATCGGGTGGTGCACGTTTGTCGGTAATTTTTAGCCCTGGCCCATAGTTGTTGAACGGGCGAGCGGTTCTCACTGGCACATTGTATTTTGATGCAAAGTTAACGCATAAGGTTTCACCATAACGTTTGGATTCGTCATAGCAGGCTCTTGGCCCGGTGCAGGATACGTTACCGCGATAGGTTTCAGCTGTTGGGATGTTATCCGGGTCTGGGTCGCCATAAATCTCGCTGGTGGAGAAAAACAAAATGGCATCTAATGGGTTGCCGTTTTCGATACGCTCTTTTGCAAGATCGAGTAGTTGACGTAAGCCGTGCACATTGGCATCCATTGTTTCTATTGGATACTCTCGATAAAACATCGGTGATGCGATGGACGCCGCGTGAATGATGTAGTCCGATTGACTAAAAGCAGCTGGCAGTGCTTTGGTTACATCGTGCTGATAGACATTGCAGCTCGGGGCTTTTTCGCAGGTTTCTATCCAGGCTGGTTTACCGCGAATAAACGTATCAAAAACGTTAACCTGAATGGGTGTCGCGGGGGCTTGTTTTTCGTTCCAATGCAACAGTGCCTTGATCAGATAAAACCCGAGAAAACCGGCACCGCCTGTAATTGAAAGTGTCTTACCAGAGCAGGCGCTAAACTCGTTCGAAAGAGCATCACAGATACTGTCCAGATCCTGATGTTCGATTGCTAGTGCATCATCCATAGTGTTGGTTTTACAGTGCTCAATAGGTAGAGGGGATTAGCGCTATTTTAACCCAGAAAACACGCGCTAGAGCACTCGGACGGTGTTTACGTGACGCCTGCACTTAGTACGAAATATTCCACGCGTCTGGCCGTCTTCAAAAGCGGCTTTACACCACAGTGGGTTCCATAGACAAACTCACCCCGAACTTATCCAGCACCGATTGCTGTATATCCGAGGCATAGGCAAGTAGCTCTAGTCCAGAGCCTCCGCCATGATGGACTAACACCAGAGCCTGACGATCATGCACGCCCACGGCGCCCTTGCGATTGCCTCGCATGCCCAGCGAGTCGATCATCCAGCCAGCGGCCAGCTTGACTAAGCCATTTTCCTGAGGGTAGGCGATTATTTTCGGATACCGTTGCTTCAGGCCGTCATATTGGGCCTGGCTCACCACCGGGTTATGAAAAAAGCTGCCGACATTACCTATCGTGGCAGGATCTGGCAACTTGCTTTGGCGTAGCGTACAAACAGCATCGCTAATCAGTTCTGGCGTGACCGTCTCACCTGCATGCTTCTCTTGCAGCCACCTATTGAGACTCTCATAGCTTGTCTCTAAGGCCATATCGCTGCCCAGTAGCAACCTCACGTCAGTAATGGCGTACTCGCCAGTATGGTGCTTAAAAAAACTGTCCCGATAGGCGAACTCGCACTCCGCTTTACTGAATTCGCGCCATTTGTTTGTGGGCAGATGCAGGGCGGTGAGCGAATCAAACCGATCGGTAAGTTCTACACCGTAAGCGCCTATGTTCTGTACCGGAGCTGCACCAGTGTTGCCGGGAATCAAACTCAGGTTTTCAAGGCCCGATAGCCCTCGCGATATCGAATCGCGTACCAGTCGATGCCAGTTAACACCAGCCCCGGCATTCACGATGAACATCCAGGAATTTTCCTCTCCGCGATTGTCGTAGCTGATGATGTCATTGGTGAGCTTAATAACGAGCCCGGGAATGTTTTGTGTGATCACAAGATTACTGCCGCCACCGAGAACGAACACCGGCCAATTCTGCCTGTTGGCGTAGGCGACAGCTTCGTTGAGTGCGCTGTGATCCGCTACTTCGACGTAACGTTCAGCCTTATTACCAAAACCCAGTGAGTTAAGCGCAGTGAGATCTTTTTGTTCTTCAATTTGCACGTTGTGTCATCGTGTTAAGTATGCGCGGAAACCACCATCCCAGTGTGGCTGCCCGAGCAATCATCAGTGCGTAGTAGGCCATCCAGAGGCCATTGTTTCCAAATAGAGGTACTAACGTAAGCGTTGCGCACACGAATATTCCTAATGCCACAATCATACCGTTACGCATTTCCCGTGTGTGGGTGGTACCTGTGAAGATGCCATCCAGCAGAAAGCTCCAGACACCGACTAAGGGTGACAGCACAATCCAGTAAAACCATGAATTAGCGGCGTTCTGGACCGGCTCCTGAGTCGTCATCAGCGCAATAATAGGGTTAAAAGCTACTGCGTAAACAACCGTAAAAAGCACAGCAAATAACACGGCCCAAACGGTGCTGGCCCTGACCGCTTTTAAAAGTGCGATGCGATCGCGCTTTCCATAGGCGTGACCGCTTAGTGTTTCGGCCGCATGTGAAAAACCATCCAGGGCATGTGCCATGAAATGCAACATCTGAATCAGGATCGCGTTAGTGGCTAACACCATTGAACCCAAACGTGCGCTCGCAGCTGTTAACCAGTAAAACGCGATGGTTAGGCAAAGGGTGCGAACAAATAAATCACCACTGATTTTAAAAAATTCTTTTAAACGCTCATTGTCAAATACCCATGTGGGTAGTTTTAGAGACGCGTGTTTGAATTTTATGTTGAGTACTGGCCATAGCACCCAGAGGCCATACACGAGCGCAAGGTATTCGCTGAGTACGGTGGCAAGTGCGACGCCTTTAATGTCCCAATGAGTCAGGTTAAAGAACAACAAGGTCAGCAACACGTTGACAACATTGAGTAGCAATTGCAGGTACAGCACCTGTCGCATTTTTTGCAGACCGACTAAAGCGCCTGTGAGCACGTACAGCATCAGTGTTGCAGGGGCTGAAAAAATACGGACAAAGAAGTACTGGGCACACAGCTGGCGGATGTTGTCTGATACTGACATGGCCCACAGCCCAATTGGTAGCAGCACAGGGCTTAATGCCAGAATAATCAGCGCCAGAAACACGGATAGAAGCAGTGCGCGTAGCAGTGTACGTCTGGCGCGCTCGGGTTTTTGCGCACCCGTAGCCTGGGCTATGAGCCCCCCGGTACCCATGCGTAAAAATCCGAATATCCAGTAAATGGAACTGAATAAAACAGCACCAATGGCGGTAGCGGATAAGTAGTCCGACGATGCCATTCTCCCCATCACGGCCGTGTCGACGATGCCTACTAACGGCACAGTGATATTGGCAAGAATGATTGGTACTGCCAAAAACAGTACGTGCTTCATGCTGCCATGCGGTGTGTGATTAGTGCTGTGGCTGGTCAAGTTTAGGGGAAGGGCGTTTGCGTATGTGGTGTAAGGCTTATGGCAAGTTTAACCCAATAAAAAAGCCTGCGAGGGTCGCAGGCTTTTGTGGTCAATTTTTTAGATTGACCGTATTATTGTATTGATGACTAAGGCGAATGTTACTTTCAACAAATACCTTATGTTACTGCAGCATAATTTTTAGCGTTACGCGACTTTTGCGCTCTTGCGTCGATCGCCCACACCTGGGCGGCCGATGCAGTCATACATAAAGCCATTGGTGCGCATCACTTCCGGGTCATACAAATTACGACCATCGATAACCAAAGGTTGCTTTAAACCTTTTTTCATCGCTTCCCAGTTAGGGCTTCTGAATTCACTCCACTCGGTACAGATGAGCAGGGCGTCTGCATCCACAACGGTATCTTGAGCCGTGCCCAAGAGTTCGATACGTTTTTCATCCGGGTAGAAGTGGCGCATCTCGGACATTGCAACCGGGTCATAAGCGCGAACCTTACCGCCGTGTGCCAGAATCGATTCAATAAGAATGCGTGAAGGTGCTTCACGTAAATCATCGGTATTCGGTTTGAACGATAAGCCCCAGACTGCGAAGGTGCGGCCTTGAATGTCGTCGTCAAAGTGCTGCATTAACTTGGCGAATAGCACATGTTTTTGCTGATCGTTGACGCTATCTACAGCGGCTAACAATTCTGCCTCGTAGCCATGTTGCTTGGAGGTTTGCACCAGTGCTTTCACATCTTTTGGAAAGCATGAACCACCATAGCCACAACCTGGATAAATAAAGTGATAGCCAATGCGTGGGTCAGAACCTATGCCGTGGCGAACATCTTCAATGTCGGCACCAACGCGATCAGCAATATTTGACAGCTCGTTCATAAAGCTGATTTTTGTTGCGAGCAATGAATTTGCAGCGTACTTGGTGAGCTCGGACGAGCGGCGGTTCATGAACACGATCTTGTCGTGGTTTCGGCAAAAAGGTGCGTAGAGTTCACGCATCACATCACGGGCATGTTCATCATCGGTACCCACCACAATGCGATCTGGCTTCATAAAGTCATCAATCGCTGCACCTTCTTTCAAAAATTCAGGGTTAGAGATAACGGCATAGTGGATTTCCACACCGCGCTGCTTCTGGCCCTTGTCGACCACTTGCTCGACCATGTCGCCAGTACCCACCGGTACAGTTGATTTTGTGACGATGATTTTTTGATCAGTCATCCGTTCGGCAATGGTTTTAGCCACGGCTGCCACGTATTGCATATCGGCCGAGCCATCTTCGTCAGGTGGAGTACCTACCGCAATGAACTGCACTTCACTGTGCGCCACCGCCATATCCATATCGGTGGTGAAGTCGAGTCGCTCGGCCGCGACGTTACGCTTGATGACGTCATCGAGGCCGGGTTCGAAGATGGGCACAATACCTTTCTTCAAGTTGGCCACTTTGGTTTCATCGACATCCACGCAGAGTACGTCGTTACCGACATCGGCGAGCAAAGAACCGGTCACCAGACCAACATATCCTGAACCGTAAATCGTTACTTTCATTTCTAATCCTGTGATATTTGCGGCGTACCCGCACAACTGTGATTAGCGGAACAACAGCTAATACACTGTTTTATAAAAAATTTTAGACAGCTGTGACGAACACTTTTGTTCTGAGGCCTTTAGCGGCAGATATTGGTGCGGCAAAACTCAGAAGTGATGAAAATTTGAACTTCGTCGAGCCTGTCACTAACTTGGCGAAAAAGTTAGGGTTTAAGTATAGGTGGCTTAGGCTGAAGGGGGACGGGATTTTGACCGGATTGCCCAACACGTAACGATTGCTTACTTAATCGGTGCAAACTGGCCCATCCGCTTCTAACGGATGCTATGTGGAGGCCCGTGCCTTGCTCGTAGTACTTCGCGTTTGCCTTTCGGACCTTTAAATTTGGCCACCTGCCAGCCGGTATTCTTTAAAGCGCGCTGCACCCCTCCTTTGACGCAATAGGAAGTCATCACGCCGTCGCTCGCAAGCTTCTCTCGGAGGGCCGTTAAAAACGGCTCGGTCCAGCACTCAGGATTCACATCGGGACTGAACGCATCCAGGTAAATAGCATCAAATTCCGGCTCTATTTCTGACAACTGATCCAGGGCATTGGCAATATGCAAATCCAGCGTGAGTGGCTGCCCCATGGTCTCGAACGTCGCGTTTCGATGGCGGCTCTTATCCTCAAATAGTTGCGACACCACATCAGCCAGCTGGGCGTGTTGCAACAGTGGCGCAAAATTAAGCTCGTGAAAGGTAGCAACATCAATGGGCTGATGCTCGATGCCCACGTAGTGAAGCCGGCATTTATGCGACATCGCGGCATCCAGACTGAGCAAACAATTTAGCCCCAGACCAAATCCAATTTCAAGCACGCGAGTGGGGTGTGAGTGTGCTAATCGTTGTGCAACGCCTGAGCCTTGCAGATAGATGTGGCGTGACTCGGCTACTGCACCATGGGTTGAATGGTAGGTTTGCTCATATCGGGTGGAATAGAGCGTATTTGATTGGTCGTCGGTTGGAGTGAGTAGGCCGCTGTTCAAAAACTGCCGAGTCGCTCTTTAAGCGCGCGACATTGCGCCTGGTATTTTTCGGTACTTCTTGGCATGGGAACGCGGGCGCGTGCAACCCAGTTCATTAAGTTGCGGCCTGTCACCAAAGTTTGGGCGGCTTGCTCAATCGCGTATTGATGCTCTTGCGAGTATTCGACTTTGCACAGCGGTTTGAAGTTACCCAGCTGCTCGCCTGTTGAAACAAAGCGTGGCCAGATATCAAAAATACAGGCATCGCTCTTCATAGTTTCGCATTCATGTTTCGCCGCATCAGCATAGGTATCTACCAGCACGCTGAGTTTTTGAAATTCAAGGCGATCACAGAATGTTTCTTTAATGGTGTCGGCGAGCAAATCAATGTTGCACATGGTTTGCGCGACTTTGATAAAGCGCGATTCGTAGTAAGTGGTAATCGGAATCGTGAAGGCGCGAAACGGTTCACCCCATAATTCGTCGATACCTTCTTCGCCACTATGGTGTTTAACTTCTTTGCCAAGCTCCAGTGCTTCTTTAAAATATTCACTGCAGGCACGCATCAGCTCGTTGTCGCGCGACACCTTCACGCCTTTTTCTTCAAGCTCCACAATGGCCGTGAATATATCGGTCGCTCGATTAAACAAAGCACCGGCCAACATCGCTGCATTGACCCGTTTCATCGACGGCTCTTGCTGAGCTTCGTAAGCTGCACGTGCCGCATCGAGGCGGTGCCCGGGCGTATTGATACCAGGTTCTGTGTGATGAAAAGTGCGGCGGGTAAGGTTGTCGATCAGGGACTTTCGGGAGGAGAGTGATTCTTCTAAGGGTTCGTAATACCTGACCCAATAATGATCGAAGTAAATGTACTCAGCACCGTCGATCAGGCTGCGGGCGCCATTTTCTATTTGATGCGCCTGAGGATTGCTCTGAGGTTGTGCCTGGGCCATTCGAAAGTCGTTACTGCTTTGGAAAGCGGATTATAGCCAGATGGCAATCAAAATCGTGACTTTCAGATCACGTTTTCATCGTCGTGTAATACAAATGTGCTGAGAGCACCATTTTGCCTACCTTGTAGCGCAATAATTTTTTTGCGCTGAATTCATTACTATTGCTATGGAGCAAGAGATTGGCCAACTATTGATCACTTTTAGGTGGTCAGCCTGGTTTTTGGCCAATGACGACAGCCCGCCTGGGCCGTGGGTGGCCCTCGACGGTGAGCGATCGGTTTTCCGGGTCGAGTGCTTCTGTCAGAGATTCATGCTGCATCCAGTCGGTGGTACGTTGTTCGAGCACGGAGGTGATATCCACCGAGACACAGCGCACATTTTCAAAGCCTGCGTCATGGATCCAGCGGCATAGCATTGGGCCAGAGGGTAAGCGCCAGATATTGCGCATGCGTGCATATCGGCCATCGAGGCTGAGTTCGTCTTCCGCTTCTCCTGGCGTGATCAAGGATTCAATTACCAGTTCGCCTCCAGGTTTAAGCGCTTGGCTTAGCTCGAAGAGATGCTGTTCGGGGCATCGTCTGTGATAAAGGATGCCCATTGAAAACACCGTGTCAAAGCACTGCATGTTTTCGGGCATCACATCCATGGTGATAGGCAGGATGCTCACGGCGTCGTCTTTTATGTATCGTTGCACAGCCTGAAACTGCAAATTGAATAGTGGCACCGGGTCGATTCCAAGCACGGTACTCGCTCCGGCGCCACGCATACGCCATAAGTGATAACCGCTGCCACAACCGACATCCAGAACACATTTATTTTTAAGTGAGGATATATGCGGTAACACCCGGTTCCATTTCCAGTCGGAATGCCATTCTGTGTCGATGTGAATATGTCCGAACTGATACGGCCCCTTACGCCAGGGCATTAACGCTCGCAAGCATTTTTCCAGTAACGCTCTCTCGTTTGTTTCTTCTGCCGGAAAAACTTGCGTGTTGTTTTGAATCGCGATGGTGTCTGTCGCGCTGAGCATGGCGACGCCGCGTTCGTGTTCCGTATCAATGTGTGTGAAGGGTAATTCTGGCATGGCGGCAACCGCATCTGTCCAGTGCGGTATTTCTCCGTGTTTAATCGCATGCGTATTTGCAGCTTCATAAAGTGCTTGTACATGCGGTTCAAGATCAGAACCGGCTAACTGAATTGACAGTTTTTTTTCGTCAATACGAATGCGTTTATTGTCTTCACTGTTGTGCATGGTTGTCGATGATTGTGCAGCCGTTCCGGTTGGGATGGCGCCGGTATTTTACGTGACTACTATTTTATCGCCACGATAGAAGCAAAGTTAAAACACTGAAACCAGACGCTACTACTGCCAAAGCCGGCATCATCCAATCGCTTATGGTGTGTTTCCAGGGTATCGGGTATCAACACGTTTTCAAGTGCTGTGCGCTTTTGAGAGATCTCCAGATCAGAGTAGCCGTTAGCACGTTTATAGTTGTGATACATCTCTATGTGCAGTTCATTAAGCGTTGGATCATCAAACTTCACTTTTTCGGACATGATGAATACCCCGCCTGGAATCAGTGCATCCGCTATTCGCTTCATCATTTGATCCCGCTGGCTTGGATCAACAAATTGCAGCGTAAAGTTCATGGCTACCACCGAGGCGTTCTCGAGTGGAGTTGTCAACATGTCGGCACAGTTTAGGTAAACGGGCAATGGGTTTTGCTTGTCAGGCGTACCGTGGGTATCTAGACCGGCGTGGCCCGTTTCAGCAAGAATCACCGCTCTGCAGGTATCGATCATCGCAGTGGAATTATCGATCGCATGAATTTCGCAGCCAAGCGTGCTGGTATTCCCGGCCATGCCCTGATCGCTACCTGTTTTATCGTCGTTGCTTTGCAGTAGCGCGCGATGCATAGACAAGGTGGTGGCGCCAAGTGAGCTGCCCAAATCATAGAGACGAGTACCGGGCCTGGCGAAGCGGGCTGCCAGTAGCCCGGATTGGGAAATAATGCTTTGGTAACCCGGAATGGAGCGCTTGAGCATGTCAGGAAACACATCGGCAACCGCTTGATCAAAACGAAATTCGCCAACCTGACCAAGCGGGCTGGCAAACAAAGAGTCATGCCTGAGTGTGGGCGCGTTCTTACTCATGAATAATGTGGTAATACCGGTTTGAAGATTAGGATTGTGTTGACCATCGCTTGCCGTGCGGTAGACAAAGTCGATACCATGCCAAAAGCGTGATCTCTTGTATAGCGATGTCATTACAATATAAACCAGAAACTGCCCGCCGACGGCTTAAAAATGCCGACCCTGTCATGGCGATGCTGATAAAAAGAGTCGGGCCGTTCAGAATGGAAACAGAATTTGAGCTAAGCCCCCTAGAAGCGCTACTGCGCGCCATTGTGTATCAGCAGCTCACCGGCAAGGCAGCTGCGGCTATTCATGGGCGTGTGCTTGCTTTGTTCCGCGGCAAGGTCACAGCACTAAAGTTGCAGCGCTTGTCTGTGAATAGCTTGCGTGAGGCAGGCCTGTC
Organism: uncultured Granulosicoccaceae bacterium; assembly: GCA_964435305.1. GTDB lineage: Bacteria > Pseudomonadota > Gammaproteobacteria > Granulosicoccales > Granulosicoccaceae > Granulosicoccus. Next base: position 41,606 of record CAYSZH010000010.1, on the reverse strand, counting down.
GCGAGCCAAAGTGCTCGCTGCACATGATTTGGCGGCGCGCTGCATGGATGGCACAGTACCGTCTTTGGAAGAACTACTCACACAAAGTGATGAAGCAATAATTGATCGGCTCACCGAGGTGAGAGGTGTGGGGCGCTGGACAGTGGAAATGATGCTGATATTTCGCTTAGGCCGAGCAGATGTGTTGCCGGTGAACGATCTTGGTGTGCGTAAAGGGTATCATCTGGCATACTCCACCCCCGATCTGCCCACGCTGTCCGAACTCAAACAAGCCGGTGAATGCTGGGCACCTTATCGATCAGTTGCCAGTTGGTATTTATGGCGAGCAACCGATCAGGTTGACTGGAGTCAGTAGCGTTTAGAAAATCAGTGTTACTGTCAAAATGAAAACACAAACCACTCACCCAGGCTCAACACCCACTAAACGACAAGAGCTGATTGCAGGTGCGCGCGATACGCTGCCTTTAATCGTGGGTGCAATTCCGTTTGGCATCTTGTTTGGTGCGCTGGCCATTGCCAGTGGGGTTTCCTGGTGGGCGGCCATTGGTCTAAGCACAATTGTCTTTGCAGGTTCCTCCCAGTTTGTAGCGGCAGGCTTGGTAGGCCAAGGCGCCAGTGTTGGGGTAATCGTGCTGACAACGTTTGTGGTTAATTTACGCCACGGCTTGTATTCAGCCTCACTGGGTCCTTATATGCGGCACTTAAGCCATCGATGGCTGGCACCGCTGGCGTTTTTGTTAACCGATGAAACCTACGCTGTTGTTATTCAACGTTACGAACGAGCCGACTCATCGCCTTTAAAGCACTGGTACTACCTTGGGTCGGCCTTATTCATGTACGCCAATTGGCAGTTGTGCACTGTGATCGGCATTGTGACAGGCACACGTCTGCATGGTCTGGCCGATTTGGGGCTTGAATTCGCGATGATCGTTACCTTCATTGGCATTGTCGTGCCGCTCATCCGTAACTACCCGATGTTGGTGTGCGCTCTGGTGGCGTCAGTTGTAGCGTTACTTTTAAATAACTTACCGCATCAACTTGGTCTTATGGCAGGTTCGATCGCTGGCATTGTCGCAGGCCTTATTGCATTAACATTCCAGCAAAGCCGGCCTTCAAGCCCAGACGATGCGCCTGCGGACCAAATCGACCCGGGGTTGGTCGTGCAGGACAAGCGAGAGTCTAGCCAATGACGCCGATGCAAGAAGTGCTATTGATACTGGGCATGATGATGGTCACCTATGGCGTTCGTTATTCCTTGCTGGCATTAAGTGGCAGAATCACCTTTCCCAAAAAAGTTGAAGATGCTCTTCGGTTTGTGCCGGTTGCCGTACTTAGCGCCTTGAGTGTGCCGCTACTGTTCAAGCCCGAAGGTGTCTGGTTTGTCTCCATCGACAATGCCCACCTTATCGCTGGGCTAGTGTCGATTGTAATCGCAGCGCTTAGTCGTCATTTGTTGTTAACGATTGTGCTGGGGATGAGCTTGTTTCTGGTGCTTCAGTTTGCCATTGGGGCTTAACGGATTAATCTATCTTTGAGCAAGTGTTGTATGCAGCTCGGTTAATAATTTTTCAGTGGTGTCCCAATCGATGCAGGCATCGGTTATGGATACACCGTACTGTAAATCGGCTGGGTCTTTGAGCGACTGGTTACCCGCTTTTAAATGCGATTCGAGCATGATACCGATAATGGATTCGTTTCCGCTGTTTAACTGCTCGGCCACGTTTTGTGCAACCAGTGGCTGGCGTTCATGATCTTTATTGGCATTAGCGTGTGAACAATCAATCATGATGCGTTTCGGTAAACCGGCTTTTGTAAGTTCCGCTTCTGCCAAGGCCACATTAACCGAATCGTAGTTGGGAGTTTTACCGCCACGTAAAATGATATGCCCGAAGCCATTTCCTTTGGTTTGTAGAACCGTTGCCTGGCCATCACTATCGATGCCCAGAAAACGGTGCGGCTGAGATGCGGAACGTAACGCATTAATCGCCACACCTAGATTACCGTCAGTGCCATTTTTAAAGCCAACGGCTGTAGAAAGGCCACTGGACATTTCTCGATGCGTTTGCGATTCGGTTGTGCGTGCGCCAATGGCCGACCAGGTAAATAGATCTGATAAGTATTGCGGGCTAATCGGGTCCAGTGCTTCGGTGCCTGCAGGCATGCCAAGATCAGCCAGCCAAACCAACAATTCGCGGGCGTTGGCAAGGCCGTTTTCGATATCGAAAGAATCGTCGAGCTTTGGGTCGTTGATAAGACCTTTCCAACCAACCGTGGTACGGGGCTTTTCGAAGTACACTCGCATCACGATATTCAAATGCTCTGACAGGGATTCTCGCAAGATCATCAAGCGCTGGGCATACTCTTTTGCCGCAATCACGTCGTGGATAGAGCAGGGGCCGACAACTGCCAGCAGCCGTTTGTCGGACTGATTCAGGATGGCTTCTACTTCTGTGCGGCCCTGTTCTACAGTTTGTGTGGCTTTCTCTGAGCGTGGGTAACGCGCCTTCAGTTCCGCAGGTGTACTCAACCGAGTTTCTGAAACGATATTGGTATTGGATAGTGGGCGGTTTAGCGGCATCACTGTTGCACCGGTGCTCATGTTACTTATTCCTTAAAGCTCTGTTAGGTGGCCGAGCAAGTATTGTCGGCTTGTTAAGCGAACAATACACGAGTGAGTTTGTGGTGCAACAGCTTTTGTGCAAATCACCGTTTGTCGATGGAATAAAGTGGGGAATGCGCCGCTTCAGCCATTAGCTTTTTGCCAACTGCAGACCCCTGGCGTGATTTTGGAGGCTCACGCTGCCTTCGAGCAACTGCTGAAAGTCTTCGAGCAGTAGGGCCGTCCGCCAGCCTAGAAGCGCATCGCTGCAATCGCCTGTGACGCATTTCTCAAGAACTTTTTGTGGTGCCAGGATGGATGGGTGGATATTGAGCTCGACGGCACGTTGATGAACCCAGGCATTTAATAGCGCAACCCGCGCAAGGTTTGCGGTGTTGAGCTTCTTTTTCTTTACGAATGGTGGCAGCGGCTGAGGTGTTTCAGCCGATGCGCTTGCAATAAGCTCAACGAGGTCTTTGCCAAAGCGCTCGCGCGTTTTTTTATCCAGACCGCGTATATGGGCAAGATCTTCCCTACTAACAGGCTGCTGCTGTGCAAGCGAACATAAAACATCATCTTTTATCAGCCAATTACGTGGCTGATTGAGTTCGCGGGCCCTGATTTCGCGCCACTTGGCCAACGACTGAATACAAGACAATGCTGCACCTTTATAGCGTTGTATATTCCTGATCTTTAGCCAGCGATCACCCGCGGGCTGATCGTACTTAGCCACATCGGTTGCCGCGCTAAATTCACCGTCCAGCCAACTAAGCCTGCCAAGCTCATGCAGTTGAGTGTGCATATCCAGGTACAGTTGTTCCAGATAAATGACATCGTCGAGTGCGTAGTCAATCTGTTTGTCTGACAATGGGCGACGTGTCCAGTCAGCCCGCGTATGTGCTTTATCCAACTCGATGTCTAAGTGTTCCTTAACCAAATTACCGTAGCCTATTTGTTCGCTGTAGCCTAAAAGTGGGGCGGCTACTTGCGTATCAAAAATCGGTGCCGGCACTTTTTTCATTAGCATATAAAAAATCTCAAGATCTTGAGAGGCCGCGTGCAGTACTTTTGTTATTTCTGGATTTTCTAATACGGCAAGCAGTGGGCTGAGATCGTCTAGTGCTTGTGCATCAACGCAGGCTAATAATTCTTCCGATTTTATTTGAATAAGGCACAGCTGCGGGCGGTACGTGCGTTCTCTTAAAAACTCGGTATCGATTGCTACATACGCCTTAGTAGACAGTGCGGTGCTTAGCGCTTCGAGTTCTTGCTGCTCGGTTATATATTGATGATTGGGACGCGTGCTCAACTCGGCAGCCTGTTTTAAATGAGGAGGCCAGTAGTATAGCTGTGCGGGCAGGGGATTCAGAAGGAGAAAGTATAAAAAATATCCACCGCTCGTGCTGCACCGCGGGCCGCCTCTAAATAAAGCTGCTTTGTCAGGTCGTATCGCAAATATAGGGTAAAGTCATCATCGAATACACTTCGACCGTAACGTAGCAGCAGCCTGTCATTTACGCGTCCGCTGACGACCACTTCAGTGTCATCACCGTTACCCCGTGCATCCAGTGATATTTCCTGTATTCCGAGTGAGTCGGCAAGATCGTCCGTGTAGCCGCGACCCTGCTTCAGTGTCAGTGCGATTAGGGCGGAGGCTAAAAGATTACTTTCCTGATCGGTGTTGTTACCGATATCTCGACCCAGCACAATATAGGAGAGTATGGATTCCTGTGTTTTATCGGCTGGTTCTGTGAATAAGGTGAGTTGCGGGTCTTCTATGCGCCCGTCGATATGCAGGCCGGCTTCACGTTCACCACTTTCTACCAGCCGTATTGCATCAATGTTAAGCGTAGTCTGATCGATGGGTCCAACAAAAAGGATTTGGCCATCTGTGATGGTGAGGTCCTGGCCATATTGCTTGAATATGCCGCTGACAATGGTGACCTCACCGCCGAGCTGTACCGGGTTGGGTGTTCTTTGAGACACGCTGATATCGCCTGTTAAGTCAGCCTCCAGTCCGTATCCTGTCAGGCTCACCTGGTCACCCAGATTGACGTTGACCCGAATATTCAGCGCTAAATCGCTTGCAGCTTTCGCTTTCTCTTCTTCTTCCTGCGCTTCCTGATCTTCAATTATGATGACATCTTGGGAAAGCGCAGTGGCGCCTTTGGGGAGTTCGCGGATGTTGATCGATGCCATTGGTACATCAACATCACCGCTGACTGATACAGACCCCGGTTTGGCGCTGATGTTGATATTGGTATTAACGCTAGAATCGGTTAACGGGTCTTGAATAATTTGGAGATCATTTGCGTTTAGATTGACATCTGCTCGCCACGTGGTCGATTGCCAGTTAGCTGAGCCGTTAACATCAATATTGCCTTCGCCGCTTTGCAATTTGCCACTGATGTTGGCGCGTTTGCCTTTAACCGTTGCCTGCACATTGCCGCTATCGATTCCCAAAGGCAGGGTGTCAGATTTAACCACGAGTTGGGAGAGTGTGACGTTACCGTCGTACTGAGGATCGAGGAGTTCGCCGCCGAGCGTACCTTTTGCACTAACGCTGCCGCCGATTTCTTCAAATTCAGGTAAAAACGCTTTTAGAAAATCCAGTTTGAAGCCGGTAAGATCAATATCTCCCGTGATGTTTTTCTCTTCGCTGGCTGGGTCAAGCTTGAGTGCAAGCTTGGCTTTTCCCATGGTGGTGGAGTTAACCGTAAGTGTGCTATCAACCGCTTTGGTATCGGCAGTGGTATTTAAGGTCAGCGAGTTATAATCAAAGCGTATGGGGCTGCCATTGTTGTCTTTAACTTCGATGCCGCCGCCCTCAATACCAGCACCCAGTGTGATTTTGTAACCTCCTTCCTGTTCTGCACCCCAATCGACGACCAAATCGGCTGCAAGCTTTCCTTGTAGCAGTGAATTGGCAGGCAGGAAGGGGTTAAGCTGCTCCAGTTTATAGGCATCCAGCGTGACCTGTGCAGTGCCTGTGGGTTCTGCAAGCACGCGATTTTTTAAACACACGTTGGAATCTTGCACAGCCCAGCAATGCGCATCCACACTGAATTTCTTTTCCCCGTTGTCCCAAACCAATGCCGTGTCATCTTTCAAATTGATTTTATGTGCCGGTACTTCCAGTACTACTTTTGATAACACACCATCCCAGTCAAATTGCTCTGACAAAGCACCGCTTGCGATCAAATCAATACTGGTTTTTTGCGGGCCATCAGTAAAAAAGCTAAGTTGATGATCGTTGCGTTTTCCCGTGAGTTGTAAGCGGGTATTGGCGGCTTCTTGTTCGCCCGCTTTGATTTTTCCCAATGCCAGCTGAACGTTACTGTCTTTATAGGCGGCACGCTTTACATCCGCCTTCAGGCTCAGGCCCTGAACCACGATATCGTTTACTTTGATAACCGATGCACTTGCGTTGATGTTGGCATCCGGATTTTTAATGTCACCACCAAGATCGACCTTGGCATTAAAGCCGCCGGCCAATCCTGTCCAGAAATTTTGAAGCTCGGGGAGCTTGACATCCGCTTGCAGGTCCCAGGTGTTTCCGATGCTGCCGGCGGCTTGGACGCTGTTGTTGCCATTGTCTAGCGCAAATTGATCTATACGCCAGTTGTTATCAAGATCTTTTTGCAGTTTGGCGTCGACTTTGAATGGGATATTTTTAAGTGTTCCGTCGACATTGGCGCGATCAACAAAGACAGACCATTTTCCGTCGGCCGCTGTGCCCTGCGCTTTGAATAAGCCGTTAAGTTTGCCGTTAATTTCTGCAAAGTGTTTCTCAGGTTGAATATCCTTGGCGATGATTTCGCTCACCCAGGTAATATCGTTTCGCCACGAAACAGCAGCATTGCCAGTAGCAAAGCCCCCTAGAGTCGCCACCGTTAGCTCATTGAAAATACCCTGTTCAGCATTAACACGACCTCGTATACGAGCTTCGGATGCCGGTATCTGTTCACCTTTTACGCGGGTTTGAGCATCGACTTGATAACTCTTCTCCATATCGCCTTCAACACGCACTCGTGTGTTGGAGGCTGTCACGATCTCTTTGGTTTCGATGGGCCACCCCAGTAGTGGTGCGTCCAGCACAAGTGATAGCGGCAGCTCTTTTTCAAGTGGCCGGGCACTACCGGTAACATTGAGTTTGGCTGCGCCGTCAACTGATGCGTTGATTTTTAAGTCGTTAAGTGAATTACTTAAATTGACCTTGGCAAAAAAATCGTGTTCTTCGACAACATCCACCGCATCAAGTTGGATGTTAAGGTCGAGCGGGTAGTCACCTTCAGGTGTTATGTTCCCCTGTGCTTTTACTGCAAAACTCTGGTAACGCGTTGACAGCTCATCAATGTGTAATCGTTTGCCTTCTGAATGGGCTGACAAAAAGACATTGGATAGCTCTTGCACAGGTCCATCACCTGGCAGTTTTAATTTCAGTTTTTTAACCAATACTTCCTTCACGTCAAAGCTGATAGGCAGGTCTATCCTGGGTAGCGCGATGTCGGTTTGCGGATCTTGCGACGGTGGCTCTGTGCTTGCAAAGGTTTCAATGTTAAGTTCATCGATTGTTACTTGATCGATGCACACTTCCCGATCAAGCAAACAACCGCTGCGCCATTGCGATTCAATTCCAGTAGCATCAAGCGCAATAGCGTCGTTGCTAAACGCTAACGAGTTGGTGCTGATGCCGTTGACCAGATCACCGCTGACCGGTGCAATCTCAAGCCCCTCTACACGCTCACTAAGCTGTGCTGTAGTGAGGGCAAAGCCGCGCTCGGTACCAAACAGTGCGTAACTGGCGGCCAGCATCAATAAAACGATGAGCAGCAGAAACATCACGGCTATGAGCATATAGCGGCGCAGACGAATCATAAGTCTGGCCCCAGCGATAAGTGCAATCGCACATTATCATTTTCCGGATCGTCAACGGGGGTTGCTATATCGAGCCTGAAAGGACCCACAGGGGACTGCCATCGTATACCGATGCCCGCACCGATACTTTGTGATGTGCTGAAATTATTAAACGCGCGGCCCACATCGGCAAAGAGCGCCACACTCCATCTGTCTGCAAAGCGATAGTTGTATTCAAAACTGCCCACTTCAAGAAAGCGGCCACCTCGCGGGTTACCTTCCGGGTCCTTGGGGCCAACCTGTCGATAACCGTAGCCGCGAATGCTTCGATCACCGCCGGCATAAAAGCGCTGTGTGACTGGAACCCGATCAAAGTCGTTGGTGGTAATGGCCCCGTACTGTAGGGACATAACAAGCGTGTTGCGTTTAGTCACCGCACGCAAGTATTTAAAATTGACCGTGGCTTTGTAAAAGTCGATTGTAGAGAGTAGCTCTCTATTGCCATACATAAATTGGAGGCTACTACTTTGTCCCCATAACAGAAAAGGGCTACCACGGCTTCGTGTACGCGAGTAGCGAACACCTGGTAGCACAAGATCAGTTCTTTCTTCTTCAGCATCGGCAAGCGTATAGATCTCTCTTTCCCAACGCAAAAATAGCGATTCTTGCCATTCGTTGCTGAATCGTCGCACCCGCTGAAAGTTCAATGTACTCAACAGGCTTTTTATGCCAATTTCATCTTCTCTTTGCAGGCCGTATTCGATACCCCAATAATTATACAAGGGCTGGTTGGCGCGCGGTATACGATAGGCGAAACTGACTTCCTGGCTAACCCTTGAGACGGCTAACTCGGCATCTGCTGAATGACCAGCACGGTTTATAAGCGGCTTGCCCCAGGTAAATTTTGCTCGTGGTCCAGTATCGGATTCAAAGCCCACTCCAATACCAATGTGGTTTGAGTCCTTGCGTTCAAGTGTGACAAGCACAGGCACTTCCTTGCCATAGCGTGGGTCGCGTTGTGGAGAGACACGAACCGCTGAAAAGTAACCACTGTTTTGCAGGTTTTGCGTTAGCTCGGCTATTTTGCCAGCTTCGTATGGGTCGCCTTTGACAAACGGTGTCCAGCGACCCAAAAATTCGTTACCAAATATATTTTGATCAAAGTTGATGTTACCAAAGGTGTAACGTGATCCGCTACTGGCAACCAGTTCTATATCAGCGGTTTGTGCACGCCGGCTCACCATCACACGGTTAGTTGTAAATTTAAAATCAAAATAACCACGAGTTTGCGCCGCATCAATCATGATGCCTTTGGCCGCTTCATAATCCGATGAATTAAAAATGGCGTTTTTAGTTAGCGGTACTCGACCTAGTACTGGCATATAAGCAGCGTCCACCTGGGCATCGCCTAATACACTGAGTAGTATTTTATTGATTCGAACCGGATCGTTGGGTTGCACATTTAAAGTGACAATAAACTCATCATTGACGGTGTCGGTCTGCACATCAATATTTGGCCCGTAATAACCGATAGCTGCCAAGGCCTGTTGCACCTGGGTTGGCATCAAGTCGACATACAGCTTTCGTAAATTTACATTCTCGGGTACTTCGCCAACACTTAAGCGAACGTTTTCTTCCTGCTCTTCCGATAGGCCATTGATGTTTAACTGCGCGCTGAACCCAGCCTTACTCAGTGTTACGGCACAGAAAAGTACTAATAATGTTCCCAGTGCTTTGCGCCGGATCATTGCAAACCGCAAAGGCTCGTCCACAAAGCAGACGCCGCAGATAATGCGATGAAATAGGCAGGTGAGTCTGAACATGCTATCTCGAATAGACTGCAAGGCTTGGTTGGGTCATGGATATGGGTTAACCGCCCGATTTTCGACTGTCAGGGGTCCCGGATATTATGCCAGAGCGGCCTGCGTCGGTTTTCAAGATGGCAGCCTTCGTTATCATGAGGCTAAATTATGCAATACGCGTACGCATTGGAGGTTTAATGGCAACCAACTCTCTACCAATCGTCATATTTTGTGACTCAGGCTCATAATTAGGTGGATCTGGTCGAATTCAAAGCAATTATGGAAAAAGACGGAACTTTTGGCACAGGGCTCGCTCACAGGTTAATTGCAGTCGGGCAAAAATTTGTACTTTAATACCAACTTTGAGCAACTTAACCAGAAATTTTTATGCGCTTTTCAATGTTCGATTGCAGATAATAAGCACCTAATAAACTGTAATAAATCAGCCAGAGGCCTAGATAAGACTATGTTGACAATATTCCAGCGAATTCGCAGCTCAGTTCTACCCCTTGTGTTTGTAATGTGGAGCCTGTCAGGCTCAGCGTTTGCCGGCGAGGTTCCTTTTCCTGATCTGGTCGATCTGAAAGGAAATGATGCAGCCGAAGAAGCGTCTGTCGGTAACGGTAAATGGAAATTGGTCATGATTTGGGCAACTGACTGTCATGTCTGCAAGGCACAAAAGCCAGAAATTTCTGCTTTTCATCAAGCTCACAAAGACATTGATGCAGAAGTGTTTGGTATCGCGCTCGATGGCCGAGCTAATCTTGGCAAGGTGAAACAATACATGAAGGACCATAAGGTGGCCTTCCCAAGCTTCGTTGGCGAATTTACGGTGGTGGCAGCAAACTACGAGCTTAATCTTCGAGAACAGCTTTTAGGTACACCGACCTATGTTTTATACAATCCGACTGGTGAGCTGATTGCAGCGCAACCGGGTATCTTGCGAGTATCGGAGCTTGAAAAATTTATTGCCAAGCACTCCGAAGGCAACGGCCGCGCTTCTGACTAAGTTCAGCGTCGCTGGCACCAACTGAAAAATTCTGCTGCGTTTAAACCTGCATGCAAAAGGCTCGTTTAAAACGCATAGGCGTTTCACTATGTTTGCTTGTGTTGCTGTTGGCTAATGCTTGCAGCTCCTCAAATGAAAACGCCTCTCTAGAACCAGGGACAACTGACTCAGGCACAGCCGGAAGTGTTAGCGCCGGCTCTAGTACTGTGGGTTCAAGTACCACGGGATCAGCAACGTCAGGTTCCAGCACTACGGGCTCTGGTACAGCGGATTCCGGCACTACCGGTTCAGGTACATCGGATTCAGGTACTACCGGTTCGGGTACGTCGGATTCAGGTACGTCGGATTCAGGTACGTCGGATTCAGGTACATCGG